>JBIOZK010000162.1:0-4342 GCA_044870975.1 Pyrinomonadaceae bacterium | reverse complement strand
AATTCAGCGCGATGAATTTTCTCGGCCATCATCGCGGTCATCGTAACATAGAAATTATGTCAGAACCGGGAGCGGTAGCGACCGGATCAAGTAGTCTGTTAATTCAAAAGAAGCGCCTTGATCCGGTCGCTACCGCTCCCGGTTCTGACATAATTTCTATGTTACGATGACCGCGATGATGGCCGAGAAAATTCATCGCGCTGAATTGCTCGACGGACGCATTGCCGCAGATGCGATCAAGCGAGAAGTTGCCGACGAAGTTGCCGCCCTGAAGAGTAAGCACAACGTAACGCCGCGTCTGGCGGCGGTAATAGTCGGTGACGATCCAGCGTCTGCCGTTTATGTCCGCAACAAGATTCGTGCTTGCGCCGAAGTGGGAATTGCTTCAGAGCATCTGCCCATGTCGGCCACCACGACTACTCCGGAGCTGTTGGCGGTGGTTAAGAGGCTTAACGATGACGCCGACGTTGACGGCATTCTTGTGCAGCTGCCGCTGCCGAAACAAATCAAGGAAAACGAAATCATCGAAGCTATCGATCCCGCAAAAGACGTTGATGCGTTTCATCCGATGAATGTTGGACTGCTGGCTTTGGGACGACCGCGATTTGTCCCATGTACGCCGGCGGGAATCATCGAGTTGCTCGATCGTAACCAGATTCAAATCGAAGGAGCGAATGCGTGCGTCATCGGTCGCAGCCAAATCGTAGGGAAGCCCGTCGCCAGCCTGTTGCTCCAGCGACATGCGACCGTAACCATTTGCCATTCCAAGACGCGCGACCTGCCGGCAATCGCGCGTGAGGCGGACATTCTTATCGCGGCGATCGGCCGGCCGGCGTTTGTGACGGGCGAGTTCATCAAACCGGGCGCGACGGTCATTGATGTCGGAGTTAACAAAATAGATGACCCGAATCAGGCCCGCGACTTCTTCGGCAGTGATGCCGATCGCCGCGTCAAGGCAATCGAGGAAAAGGGCTACACCCTGGTAGGCGACGTTCATCCGGCAGAGGCTGATCGGGTTGCCGGCGCGCGAACGCCGGTTCCAGGGGGCGTCGGACTGCTCACCGTCGCGATGTTGATGAAGAATACTCTACGAGCCGCGAAGACACGGCGAAACTTGCAGGCATGCTGAAGGTCGGCCTAACCGGTTCAATAGCAGTCGGCAAGTCCTTCGTGCTGAAGACGCTGGCGGAACTCGGCTGTCAGGTTATTGACGCCGATGAAATTGCGCGCGAGGTAGTGGCCCTGGGCACCCACGGTCTGAAGTTAGTCACCGAAGCGTTTGGCTCCGCCATTCTCCGGGCAGACGGTGCGCTGGATCGACCAAAACTCGGCGCGATTGTCTTTTCGAATCCGGACAAGCGCGCGCAACTCAATTTAATTCTTCATCCGCTGATAATTGCCGCGCAGGACGAACGCATCCGGGAAATTGAGGTTAACGATCCTCAGGCTATTGTAGTAATTGACGCGGCGTTGATGATCGAATCGGGCGGTTATCGCCGGCTCGACAAATTAATTGTCGTTCACTGTCGGGCCGAGATTCAATTACAGCGATTGATGACTCGCGACCATCTTGCGTCTGAGGTCGCGCAGCAGCGTATCGCCGCGCAGATGCCCCAGGAAGAGAAGATCAAGTACGCCGATTATCTGATCGATACGTCGGAAGGCTTTGACGCCGCGCGCCATCAGACTCTCGAAGTGTTTCACCAACTCAAGGCGTTGGCCGATCACTGGCAGCAGCAACAAAGTAATCATTGATGCTGCGTTGTTCTCGTGTTACTTTCACCTGCAGTTAGGCTTCAAATGAAAATGCGCAACTCGGGCTGGCGATTTGCACCTCATTCACTCTGTCTACTCTCGTGTCTGATTATTGCCGGCTGCACTGCTTCAGCGACTACGACTGGATTTTTTGGTAAGACCGAGGCGCCGCGCGCAAACGTCCTGCGTTACATCACTGGTGACGAGCCGGAATCACTCGATCCGCACAAGACTACGGGACAGCCCGAGACGCGGATTCTGATGGCGCTTTACGAAGGGCTGGTCGAATACGATCCCAGGACGATGGAGCCAATTCCAGCGCTCGCCGAACGCTGGGATGAGAATAACGACTCGTCCGAGTTGTGTTTCCATTTGCGGAAAAACGCGCGCTGGTCGAACGGCGATGCGATTACGGCCAACGACTTCGTCTACAGTTTTCGCCGCGCGCTAAATCCGGCGACGCGCGCGCGCGGCGCAAATCTGGCCTACTACATCAGAAATGCCGAGGCTTACAACAGTAACGCCGTCTTCGTCCGCGATGCGAAAACTAATACGTTTCTGTTGGCCAGGGATTTCTCAGCGGAACCGCAGAATGCTCCGCTGAGCGAGCAGCCGCTATCGCAGGAGTACACGCCAAGTGCGCAGGAGAGTTCGCCCGATCGCGATACGCCCTTTCACCAGTACATGCATTCGCCCGAACGTGTCGCCCTGCCGGGTGATGAGAAGGCGCGCAACAAACTGCTGAGCAAAAATCCAAAGCTGCAAGCGGCGGTGGCGGACAAAGAATTTGTGAAAGTCCGCGGCGAAGACCTGGGCATCGAGGCCGTCGATGACTACACGGTCCGCATCTCGCTGGCGCAGTCGGCGCCTTTCTTCAAAGGTCTATTGGCAAATCAATTGTTTCGTTTGGCGCCTCAGAAAGCTGTCGAACAGTACGCCGAGCACTGGACTGACGTCGGTCATATTGTGACCTGCGGACCGTTTAAGCTGCAGACCTGGAAGCCTTACGACGTGCTCAGAGTTGTGCGCGATCCGATGTATTGGGATGCGGCGAACGTGCGCCTTGATGGGATCGATTTCTATCCCACGCCAGACTTGCCGACGCAGTTGAATCTCTACAAAGTCGGCGAGGTCGATGCCCTGGGCAATCACACCGTGCTCAATGCGTGGGTCGAAACGGTGCGGACTGCGAAGGATTACATGGACGCACCCGAAGCCGCGAGCGTGTACCTCCACATCAACACTACCAAAGCGCCGATGAACGATGTGAACGTACGCCACGCATTCGACCTCGCCATCGACAAGGACACGTGGGTGAAGTGGCGGAAGATTACTCGCCCGTTGCCGGGGATCGTCCCGCTTGGGATTTTCCAGAATTACCAATCGCCGCCCGCAGTCAAATTCGATCCTGAGCAGGCTCGCAAGCTTCTCGGCGCCGCCGGCTACCCGGTCAGCAAGAACAGTGACGGCAGCTACACCTGTCCGAAGTTTCCGGCCGACCAGGTTGAGTACATCTACCCTACGGTGACGTCGAACAAAATCATGGCTGAGTTTATGCAGGCCCAATGGAAACAGAACCTGGGCATCGTAGTGCCGTTGCGCGCGATGGAATTCAAGACGTTTCTCGAAGTCCGCGCAAATCTCGAATACAAAGGTTTCTGTTTTGGCGCGTTCTCAGCCGATTACATGGATCCGTTTACGTTTCTGAGCATCTACTACACGCCCGCAGGTGATAACGGCACGGGCTGGTGGGACCAGAAGTATGTCGATTTGGTCGATGAGGCCAATCGCACGCCCGATCGCGCCAAACGCTTCGAGCTGCTGTCTCGGGCAGAGAGCATGATGCTGGCGGCGCAGCCAATCATTCCGATTGAAACCGGCGCCGTCAATTGGCTAAAAAAGCCGTTTATCAAGGGAATGTATCCAAACGCCGGGTCGTTGTTCGCGTGGAAGTACGTCTACATCGAGCGAGATCCGGCGAAGTGGGATTACGGCACGCCGGGAATGCAGTGATGGGTGATAAGTGATAGGTGATAGGTAATAGGAGGAAAGCAGATGCGCCCACACGAACGATTAGAGGTTTGGCAGACCGCGGTTGAATTCGTTGTGAGTATTTACAGAGAGACGGACAGCTTCCCGAAGGATGAGCGCTTTGATCTCTCAGATTCGACGAGCAGCGGTCTCAATTGCCGCGAACATAGCGGAGGGTGCCGGACGTGAATCCAGCAAAGAATTCAATCATTTTCTTTCCAACGCGCAAGGCTCTGTTAGCGAACTGGCCACCGAATTGTTGATTGCTCGCAAACTGGCATTCTTATCAGCCGAAGGGTATGAGAATTTATCTGCAACCTTCGATAGCATAGGTCGAATGATTGTAGGACTTATGCGGCATCTAAAGGGTAAAACGGCGGGTGCGAGCGGATGAGTTACACATCCTATCACCCATCACCTTTCACCTATCACTAACAAAATATGTTTCGTTTCATCATCCGTCGCCTGTTGATAACGATTCCCACCATGCTCGTCGTTATCACGCTTACCTGGGGATTGATTCGTCTCGCCCCCGGCAACTTCTATTCAGGCGAAA
>JBIOZK010000161.1:0-32095 GCA_044870975.1 Pyrinomonadaceae bacterium | reverse complement strand
ATCAAGAAGCGACTCTCGCTAACTGTTCATCATTCACATCTCAATTAGAGAGTGTCCTTTTGATCCGGTCGCTACCGCTCCCGGTTCTGACACGGGTACAATCGAATCATGGAACGAGCAAGGACCTTAGGTGAGCTAAAAGCGAATGATTATCAGCGTGTCTCAGTCAAAGACGAGATGCGCGCGAACCTGATTTGTAAACTGAAACGCCGGGAAAGACTCTTCCCCGGCATTGTTGGCTATGATGAGACAGTAGTTCCGCAACTCATCAATGCTATTCTTTCGCGACACAACTTGATTCTGCTCGGCCTGCGCGGACAAGCCAAGAGCCGCATCATTCGCCAACTTACCAACCTGCTCGACCCGCAAATCCCGATCATCGCCGGTTCCGAAGTTAACGATGATCCTTTTCATCCGATCAGCGCTTACGGGCGTCAAACAATCGAGCTGCACCAGGACTCGACACCGATTGCCTGGGTCGATCGCGATGCGCGGTTCGTCGAGAAGTTGGCCACACCGGACGTGACGATTGCCGACATTATCGGCGACGTCGATCCGATCAAAGCAGCCAAGGGCGGACACCTGCTGAGCGATGAGTTGACGATTCACTATGGCTTATTGCCGCGCGCTAACCGCGGCATCTTCGCCATCAATGAACTGCCCGACCTCGCCGGCAAGATTCAGGTGGGTCTCTTCAACATCATGCAGGAAGGCGACGTGCAAATTAAGGGTTATCCCGTGCGCTTGCCGCTCGACGTGATGCTCGTGTTCTCAGCCAATCCTGAGGATTACACCGCCCGCGGAAAGATAATTTCGCCGTTGAAAGATCGCATCGGGGCCGAGATTACCACGCATTATCCGAAAGAGATTTCGCTGGGGGTTGAAATTACCAAACAGGAAGCCTGGACAGCGCGTGATGGTTTGAATGAACGACTGCGGATTCCCGAGTTTATTCGCGAAACCATCGAGCAGATTGCTTTCGAAGCGCGCGATGACCAGCGCATCGACAAACATTCCGGTGTGTCGCAGCGGCTGCCGATTACAGTGATGGAATCGGCTATTTCCAATGCCGAACGCCGTTCTTTGATGACCGATGAAGGAGAAGTCGTACCGCGCATCGCCGACATTTACGCCGCCATTCCTTCGATGACCGGCAAGATGGAACTGGAGTACGAAGGCGAGCAGATTGGGGCGAGCCGGATCGCGAAGGATTTGATCAAGCGCGCCGCGGGAGAAATTTTTGAAGGCTACTTTGTCGGCATCGATTTCGCTCACACCGTGGCCTGGTTCGATCAAGGTAACAACGTGCGACTTGCGGACACTGCCTCGGCAGATGAATGCATGATACTGCTTGACTCGGTGCCTGAGTTGATCGAGACGGCGCTGATACCTTTCGACTTCAAACGAAGCGACGCCGCCCAAACCATTGCGGCCTGCGAATTCGCGCTTGAAGGTCTGTATGCCGAAAACAAAATCAGCCGTAACGAGGAAGGCGGCTACTCCGCAGTGACCAAGGCGAAGAAAGATCGGCGCGGAATGATTTACGACGACCTGACTGAAAGCGGGCGTTTCAGCTAACCGATGGAACTGACGCATCTCACGGGGTTGACGCAGGCGGAGCTATCGCAACTGGTGGCTTCAATCGGTGAACCTGCCTATCGCGCGCGCCAGATTTTTTCGGGCATCCACGCGCGCCGATTGCTGTCGTTTGATGAGATGACAGACCTGCCGAAGGAATTGCGCGGCAAACTGAACGAGCAGGCGACCATCTCAACGCTGACCGTCGAATCGCGATATATCTCGACAGACGGTACGCGCCGTTATTTATTCAAGACCAGCGACAACTATCCGGTCGAGACGGTTTTCATTCCGGAAGAACATCGCGACACCATCTGCTTCTCCTCTCAATCAGGGTGTCCCTTGCAATGCACCTTCTGCTTGACGGCGCAGTTGGGCCTGTTGCGTAACCTGACCGCCGGCGAGATCGTCGAACAGATCATCTATGCCCTGAATGACGCGTACGGAGTTGGCGTGCCGACGCCGCGCGGGACAAACCTGGTGGCGATGGGCGCGGGCGAACCTTTCTTGAATTTCGAGAACCTGCTGAAAGGCGTTCGTATCATGAACGATCCGGCCGGTCTGCACATCGTGCCGAATCGCATTACCGTTTCGACAGCGGGCATCGTTCCGCGCATTCGCGAACTGGCGCGCATTCCTGACCGGCCGCATCTCGCGGTCTCGCTGGCCGCGCCGACGGATGAATTGCGCGATGAGTTAATGCCAATCAATAAGAAATGGCCGATTGACGAACTGCTGTCGGCTTGCAAGGACTTCGAGACGTCGTTGAAGCCCAGCGAGCGCTTCACGTTCGAATACGTGATGCTGCGCGACGTTAACGATTCTGACGAGCAGGCTCGGCAACTGGCGAATTTGATCAATCGTCATCGCCTGCGCGCGAAGGTGAATCTGATTCCGCACAATCCGGCCGAGCCGTTGCCGTATGAGCCGTCATCGATGGAGCGCGTCGAGTCTTTTAGGAGAATTCTCGAAAGCAAAAGTATTCATGCATTCATTCGGCGTCCGCGCGGCCGTGATATTCTCGCGGCGTGTGGACAGTTGGCTGCGCGGAGCGCGAGCGCAACTGCGCCTGTCGCGATTACCAACTAAATCAGCAAACGTCGCATCGCATGACGAAAATCGTCTGGCGCCCGCACCCAGCTCGCGTGTAAAATGCCGCGGTTAATCAAATTGAATGGGTTATTAGCTTATGAAATTGACATCCAAGCTCTTGCTTTTCATTTTCCTGCTCGCAGTTCCGCAGAATTTCCTGGCGAAGCCGAAGGCCACGGTGGCCGTCGCTCCTGAGCCGACCATCCACTTCAAAGGTTATTACTCAAACGACAAGGCGCAGAAGGGGCGGGCCATGCGCGCCGCGGTCGTATTGGAGATTCCCGATGGTTATCACGTCAACGCCAACAAGCCACTCGGCAAGTACGCCATCCCCACGACCGTCAACGTCGAAGGCCCACGTGGCGTGACCGTGAGTCCTATCGTCTTTCCGCGCGCCGTGATTCGAAAGTTGAAAGCCACCAACAACGAAGCGCTGGCGGTCTATGAAGGAAAAGCCATCATGCGTTTCAACGTCACGGTTCCGGCAGATTATGGCGACGGCTGGCTTAACCTCAAGGCCAAGGTTCGTTATCAAAGCTGCAACGACGATGTCTGCTTTCCGCCCAAGACTCAGGAGATCGACATAGGGATTGGCGTCGTCGGCGCCAATGATCGCGTGCAGCGGGCCAATGGCTGGCTTTTCGGCGGCAAGTAACGACGGTTATGTTTCAGGATTTTTACCAGGTCAACTATGCGGGGTTCTGGTGGCGCGTGCTCGCATATCTAATCGACCAGATCATTCTGGCGATCGTGTTCTTTCCGCTAGGGCTGGTGCTCGGCGTGGGCCTGGGATTGGGCGGAGCCGACGAAAATTCTTTGGCCGTGCCGGTACTCCAGCTTGGCATGAACGGATTTCAGTTAGTGGTTAGCTGGATTTATCACGCAGTTCTGGAAAGCTCGTCGTGGCAGGGAACGATAGGCAAAAAAGCATGCGGGCTGCGGGTGACCGATATGCAGGGAAACCAGATCAGTTTTGCGCGGGCCACGGGCAGATTTTTTGGCATGATTCTGTCGGGGATGATTTGTCTGATCGGTTACTTCATGGTCGCGTTCACCGAGAAGAAGCAGGGACTGCATGACATGCTGGCGAACACCCTGGTGTTGAAAGGACCGGCCGTACCGAACTATGAAGCGCCGCCGCCGCCTCCTGATTTCAGCTATCGCGGCGGCGGGCCAATGAATATTTGATGGGACCTATTTATCCGCGCGTTCCAATCACCGACATCAGCCTGCCGACCCGCCCGTGCACTTTTTTCTCCTGGCGATAAGAAAAGAACAGATCGTTGCGATCCATGGTGCAGAACGGTGCGGTATGAATCCGATCTGGCGATACCTCGGCGGCTAGTAGCTGCTCACGGTTGGCACGATGTAAATCGATGTGCGCGTGTCCGTCGCGCGTGGGCGTGAAAAGGGTTTCGGCATTAGAAAAGCGGTCCTTGAAAACGCCGATCACGTCGCTGCCGACTTCGTAGCAGCAGCAATTGGCAGCAGGCCCGATGGCGACTCGTAAGTCCGCGGCCTTCGCGCCGTATTCCTTCCCCAGTTGCGCAATTGCGCTCTGGACAATCGCCGACGAGGTGCCGCGCCAGCCGGCATGAACTGCGGCGAACGAACGCGTGACCGGGTCGCCGATAAGAACCGGCACACAGTCGGCAGTTTTTACGGCCAGCAGGATGTCCGGCGTCCTGCTAACCAGCGCGTCACAGTATTCGTCATCGCCGAGGACTCCAGGTTTTTGATTCGCATCTGCTGCGGAACGGACGGTCCGAATGTCGACGCCATGAACCTGCCAGCAGCCGGTCAGCAGCCATTCACCGTCGAAAAGACTGAGAAAGCGGCGGCGATTTTCGTAAATGTTTTCGGCGTCGTCTTCGTTAAAGCCGGCAAGATTGAGCGCGGCTTCCGGCATGGGACTGACGCCGCCGGCTCGCGTTGAGAACGCATTTGTGAAACCATCCTGCTCCAGCGGTCCACAAACCAGCGCGCGCACGCCGTCGTGTTCGCGCCAGTAGAAACCTGAAGCCTGGAGCGCTGACTCGTCTGTGATCATTTCAATCGGAGTTGACATCATCGAAGTTGGTCGCGTGCGGGAAACGATCGCGCGCACGCCGCGATTCGCCGAACGCGTGTTCACTGCAGCCGAAAAGTCCTACTGCGAATCACGCGGCGCCGCCGCCGCACAGCATTATGCCGCGCGCTTCGCCGCAAAAGAAGCGGCGTTGAAAGCTCTACAGACCGGCTGGAGCGGTGGGATCAGTTGGCAGGACGTTGAAGTTGCCTCGAAAGAATCCGGGGCGCCAATCATTCTTTTTCACGGTCGCGCGCGTGAATTGTACGAAGCCAGCGGAGCCACGGCGGCGCACATCTCGATCGCCCACACCACCGAACATGCCATTGCTGAAGTGATTTTGGAGAAGAGTTAACGCTCTGGCCGGGCTATCTTTCAGCAATTCTCATTTCATTAACCAGAACTGTGCGCCCATGTTTGTTGGTATCCACCTGGGTCTCGCGCAGTCCATGGAATTTTGACGCGACCGAATTGCGAGGCTTTGGTCGCGAACGCGGCGAGTCGGAGGCGATGACGGTGGGTGGTGTGGGTCCCGCCTCGGTCGCATCAAAATAGAAGTTGTGACGGAAACATTCTGATTTAGGCGCGTCGCTTTTGAGCATCGCGACTTGTTCATGCATCGGACATTTGCCCGAGGCGAGTTCATCGGTTTCAGGATCGATGTTAGCGATAGTGATTCCTTCAGGTTGCTCGAAGGACGCACCGCCCAGTTCCGGTCTCAAATCGATGGCCCTTTTCATGAACTCAACCCACGCCGGCAGTGCGGCTTCCGCGCCCGTCAGTCCCAGTTGTTGGTTATCGTCAAAGCCAATCCAGATGGCGCACACCAGGTTCGGGCTATAGCCGACAAACCATCCGTCGCGCGAGGTCCCTGTCTTGCCGGCGATCACTGTGCCGGGAATTTGTTTGCGCGCCGCGCGCGCTGTGCCACGATCGATTACGCCTTCCAGCATGTCCGTGATTATGAATGCCGTGGTGGGCTGGATGATCTGCTCCGTCTCTGCTTCCAGGTCACTTGAGATGCCGCGAGCCTTCGCCTTTCTGCCACCATTCGCGAAAGTCCCGTAGGCCGCGGCCATTTGCAGAGGCGTCGCCTCAGTCGTGCCCAGGGCCAGCGCCGGATATGGGGTCGGGCGGGGTAATCCGAATTTCAAAGCAGTGTTCGCTACGCGCGCGAGGCCGGTCTGCATGGCGACATCGACCGTGACGACATTCAGCGATTTGATCAAGCCGTCGCGCATCGGCAGGTCGCGCATCGAGAACCCGCCGCCGTAATTAGACGGACGGTATTTCTGGGTCTTCGCGTAGGTGAATTCCTGCGGCGCGTCCCGAAACATGCGCAGCGGGGACATGCCGGTCTCCAACGCCGCCGCATAGACGAACGGCTTGAACACCGATCCGGGCTGGCGTTGCGAATCCGTGGCGCGATTGAGTTGCGACTCCGCATAATTACGTCCACCAATCATCGCCAGCACATTGCCCGTTTTTGGATCGAGTGCGACGAGCGCCGCCTGCGGCGTCTGGCCACGCGATTTGTAGACTTGATCGAGACGACCAAGTTGATGCGAGATTGCCTCTGCGGCTATGCCCTGAAGATCGAGGTCCAGGGTCGAGACCAGCGGTCTCGTATCTGAGACGTCACTCGTTTGCCTGGAATCATTCGCAGCACTGCGATTTACATAGTCGATGAAATAAGGCGCAACTGACTCGCGTGCGGGATCAAATTGGGCGACCGTCAGAGGTTGTTTAGCGGCAACACTCGCTTCGTCCAATGTGATAAATCCGTCGCGCACCATTGTGCCGAGCACCGTGTTGCGGCGGGCACGGGCGGCCTCTGCCTGGCGAGTCGGAGAGTAGCGCGCGGGACTTTGAATCATGCCGGCAATGGTAGCGGCTTCGGGCAGCGTTAACTCTTTCAAACTCTTGCCGAAATAAACGTGCGCCGCTTGATCGACGCCGCGGACGGCAAAGACTCCGCGCTGACCGAGAAAAACCTCGTTGCAGTAAAGCGCGAAAATGTCTTCCTTTGAAAGTCGGCGCTCAATCGTAAACGCCAACATCGCTTCCGCGTATTTTCGGCGGAACGTACGTTCTGGCGTCAGATAGGTGTTCTTAACAAGCTGTTGCGTAATGGTCGAGCCGCCCTGCCCGATGCGCTCATCGCCGGCGTTGCGCAGCAAGGCCCGGCTAATTCCGAAAACATCAACGCCGTGATGATCGAAGAAGCGCCGGTCCTCGATCGAAGTGATGGCATGAACCAGCACCGCGGGAATGTCGTTGAATGATACCTGCCGGCGGGTGCCGCCTTTGGTAGCCGCCGCGGTCAAAGACTCAGGCGCCAGGGTCAGCGATTCGATGTCCACAATATCGCGGGTGAGACCGCTGATGCGTTCGTCCGAGTTGAAGCTGACGTGAATCGCTGAAGCGACATCAGCCGGGCTCGGCCGAATGTCGATTCCCTGAGGCGTCTGTGAAAAGCTGCCATTCCAAGCTTCACTCGCTGAGTCGCTCTCCACGTATCCCGCCTGCCGAAGCGCTTCCGCCAGATGTTGCGTCGAATATTTCTGCCCGACGCGCAACGTGCGCGGGGCGGCATAGATGCCGGTGTTGCTGGTCTGGTAGCCGCGGGCAAGGCGGTCGTCTACCAACTTCGCGTAACTCTTATAGGAACGAACGAGGATCACGCTGAGGCCGATTAAGACAGCAACTAATGCGACCATGACTATCCTCACCGACCACCACCATCCTGGTCTGGCGCGCTTGCACAGCACTGAACTTTGCGGCGGCCGTTTTTGCATTAGTTCAAGGCGTAAAAAAGCGAAAGCCCCCTTTGAAGGAGGCTTTGTTACTCTCCGATTTCCGAAGCTTTGGCGCGAACACCTCGCCAGAGAAAGCGTCGAGCGATCCTTCAGTTTAATCCGTTGCCCCTATTAAATGATTAATGGGGGCGAAATTCTTGAGCGCTGCTAGCCGACCGCCGTCGCTCTTGTGCGATCACGAAGTCTCGACGCTTCCGTAATGACCGCTTTTATTTCATCAATCGCTTCCAATCCTGCTTGATACCCACACTCGACCAACTCTTTCGCACGCCTGGTTTGATCCCAGCGAATATGGCCGACCTTGGGTACGATTATCAAATCTGCATCCGCGCGCTGCTGATTCGAAACAATGCGCTCCACCGCGATGAATACGTGTGCAAGCACGCCGAGTGCCGTATTGGGGCGCCGGAAGAACTTAATGCCGTCAAAATTTACGTCGACGCCGATGACGATGTCCGCGCCGAGCGCGCGCGTTTGACCGATCGGCAGGTTCTGGACGATGCCTCCGTCGATCAGCAATCTTCCCTGGTCATCTTCAATCGGAGCCATGAAGAAAGGGATGCAGCAGCTGGCGCGAATCGCGAACGGCAGGTCGCCATGGTCACGCATCACGATCAGCTCGCCTTTGAGCAGGTCGGTAACCATCGCCGCGAAAGGAATTTTCAGATCTTCAAAGCGGGTCACCGGAAGATGCGCGCGCAGAAAAGTTTCCATTTGGGCGTTGGTTTGCAGGCCGCGCCGCGAAAAAGACGGACGCTGCGTGTGTCGCCAGCGAAAGGTGGCGGCCATGTCCCTCAGATGGTCGATTGATACGCCGGCCGCGTAACATCCACCGATTAGAGCGCCGGCCGACGCTCCGGCAATCGCATCAATGGGAATATCGTTTTCCACCAGCGCGCGGAGCACGCCGACGTGCGCAATGCCACGCGCTGCGCCGCCAGAGAGCGCAAGGCCAATGCGCAATCGATCGGGTTTGGTGTCTTCCACGATTAGAGCAGCGTTACGGGTTTGACGGAATCGGACTACTTGCCTTTGGGATAATATCCCTCGCGCGCGCGCACTCGCAATTGCGGGCGAGTTGGAGACGTGACAGAGATGCGGCGGAAGGCGCGCGCGCCGGTTTGGTTATCGGAATAGTATTGCAGCAGGTACTGTGACCGGATTTCGGCGGCGATTCGATTGAAGATGGCTACCAGGTCTTCGTCGCGCGCTGGTATGAACGAGGCGCCGCCGGTAGCAGCCGCCAGGCGTTCCATTCCCGCCTGAGCGCGAGCCGTCCTCACGTTGAGGTGCAGCGTCTGACCACTGGGATTGATTGAATAAAAGGTGACTTCCGCGCGCTGCACTTCGCGTTGGGTATCGACGGTCGCTTTCTCGGTCATTTGGAGTTGCGCTTCCTGACCGGTCAACTGCAGCGACCCGCCCCGTGGTTGCGCCGCCGAGAGATCAAGAATGCGGGCAGTATCGTCACCATCCGAGATGACGACCGCAATCCGACGGCGTCCGGCGCCGGATGATTGATCGAGATTCCTGACTGCTGCCAGCACCGAATCAAAAAAAGCCGTGTAGCTGTTTGAGGGCTTGATGGCAATCACGCTGTGAGCCGCGATGTCTGCAGTGGTCAACGACGAAATCATGCGCGGCTTATCATCGATGGCGTACACCATGGCGCGATCCTCGGGCTTCAGAACCCGCTTAATGAAACTCGCCGCGGCTTGCTGCTCAAAGTCGAAACGCGCCACGACGCTGCCGGAGACATCAACCAACAAGGCGATGTCGAGGGGTACTTGTTCGGGATCACCCAGCTGCGCAACCTGCTGTTGCTTGCCGTCTTCTTCAATGCGAAAGTCCGCCGGCTTCAACCCCAGAACCGGCTGGCCCTGAGAGTCGGTAACCGAAACCGGCACGACAACGAGGTTCGAATTGACGCGCACGACCTCGTATTCGATTGGCGCTGGTGTCGGCGTAGGCTTCGGTTTGTAAGTCAGCGGCGGCGGTGGCGGCGGTAGTTGCTTTACCTTTTGTGCCGAGGTCGAGGGGATGAACAGGCTGACGCCCAGAAAAATAAAAGCCAGCGCGATGATTAATAGCGCCGGCGAAAGATTATTTCGTTTGCTCTGCTGCATCCACCAACTCCTCATGCCGCCAGTTATCGCTGGCCCTAACCTTATATGACGCTAACCGACGGCATGATCGTTGGCAAATGTAGCGCAACTTTACTTGTTGCGGGTGACGCAAACAAACAGTTTACGTTGCGTTATTGTTAGTTCCCGCTCGAGCTCTTCATTGTCGGTCCCGGCTGCGTCAGACCCTTATTGACCAGCACCTTCACCTCGACGCGACGATTCTCGGCACGGCCTTCGCGGCTCTTGTTGTCGGCAATCGGGTTGCTTTCGCCAAAGCCGTACGGCGTCACGATGCGACGCAGTGGAATCTGGTGATTCTCAACCAGGTAACGGATAACCGCGTCCGCACGACGTTGACTCAACATCCGATTGCGTTCGGTGTTGCCGGTTGAATCGGCAAAGCCGGTCACTTCGAGCACGTAGCCCTTCGCATTTAACGCTTTCGTTGCAATGCCGTCGAGTTTGGTCTTGGCATCGGCATTCAGAATCGAACTGCCGAGGCGGAAGTTTACGGCGATTGAATCCTGCGGCACATAATCGTCCATCGCCGAAATGCGATCGTTGGTCGCGTTCACCCCGGCGACGGCCGCGTCCGCGGTTTCCTGGGCAGCTTTGGCGCCGCCCCGCGCGGCATTCGAAACAGCCGCCAATTCATCGAGCTGACCCGACATTTTCTGCGCATTCTGCTCGACTTCCGCCAAACGTCCTTCGGTAGCAGTCGCGCGCTCTTCCAACGGAATGGCACGCACATCGGCGGCCCGCGCCGCGCGCAAATCGGATTCGTCGAAGGCAATCTTCTCAGCTACCAGTTCGCCGTTCGATCCGCCGCGCCCCTGCACTTCGAGATTCAGGCCGCGAATGATATTTGTTTGCGGATATCGTTTGCCGCTGGAAAGAAAACTGCCTGCGTGGGTCTTGACCGAAGTCTTGTCGGTAAGCCGCACGGTGGTGTCGACGTTGTTAAGATCGCGCACCGTAAATGTGTCCGGATCGCGGCGCACGACGATGCCCTTGATTTTCGCCTTCTCGCCGCTGGCGATGTTGCGGGCACTTGACGCATTAGTCGGCGCGGTTGATTGCTGGGTCGAGGGTTGTCCGAGAGCTAATGGGGAAAGAGCCAGCGCCAGCCCAAAAGCGAGCGCTATTGATCGAAGTATTCGCATTGTCATGAATTCACTCCTTATTTTTTTTGATACCGTGCGCGCAGCCCTGATCCGCGTCGGCGATGTTTTGAGTTCTGACGATGAACTCCCTATTCACGTTGTCTGCGAGATCCGCAGAACGCCCTCAAGAATGTCGGGTTAATGAGCCTCAAGGCTGGCACTCATCAACTTAACCTGACGAATAGTATAGAAGGCGATAGATGTGTCAAGAGACTAATCCGCGAAAACGTGAATTCCACGCAGTTACTAGGCATTCACTAGTTGTTCGCTAGCGGATCGCAAGAAAGGAGTGCCGGAGCCCGACCGTAAGGAGGGGCTACCTGCGAAGATTCGCCATTGGGTAACGGGCGCGATTCGAGAGTTGCCCTCCCTTACGGTCGGGCTTCTGACATTTCAGATCGCGAACTGACCTGACTCTAAAAGCTCTTTGATGTAAGCCAGAAACTTCTCGGCGTCAGAGCCGTCGATGATCCGGTGATCAAAGCTCAGCGCAAAGTACGCCATGCTGCGAATCGCCACGTAGTCTTCACCGTCGGCCGAGGTCAAGACCTTGGTGCGCTTCTCGATTTTGCCGACCCCGAGAATCGCAACCTGCGGCTGATTGATGATTGGCGTGCCGAATAATCCGCCAAAAACACCAGGATTTGTGATCGTGAAAGTGCCGCCGGCAACATCATCCGGCTTCAGTTGCTTGGTGCGCGCGCGATCGGCGAGATCGTTGGCGGCTCGGGCCAGACCTGAAATCGAAAGATCGTCGGCGCGCTTAATGACCGGCACGATCAATCCCCAATCGAGGGCCACAGCCATCCCGAGGTTGATGTCGCGTTTGTAAATAATCTGATCGCCGCTGACTTGTGAATTGAAAACCGGGAATTTGCGAATCGCATCGGTTACCGCCTTGAAGATAAACGGCATGAACGTGAGTTTGGTGCCGGTCCGGTCCTCGAAAGCCTTGCGATTTTCTTCGCGCAGCCTCGCTACCTTGCTCATGTCGATTTCATAAACGGTCGTGACGTGCGCCGAGGTGCGTCGCGAAATCACCATGTGTTCCGCGATCTTCTTACGTATCACGCTCATCTGCTCAACTCGATCGCCGGTCGCGGGTTTGGTTGCCGGCAAGGACTGCGGCTCGAAAGCTTGCGGCGCCGGCGGTGCGGCGGTTGAAGGCGCGGATGCGCGTTGCGGAACCGTGCCTGACTCGATGTAGCTGAGGATGTCGTTCTTCGTCACCCGGCCGCTCATGCCGGTACCTTCGAGTTGCTTGATATCGATGCCGTGTTCTTCGGCAATCTTACGCACCAGCGGACTCGATTTGGTGCGACGTAAATCTTCGGCAGTCGCAGCGCCATTGCCCGGTGATGACGGCGGGGCATCTGTCCGGCGGTGGAGCGGCTTTACTTCCGTCTTATGAGATGAAGCGGAAGCGGGCGGCGCGGCCGGAGCCTGAGACGGAACGACCGGCGCAGGTGCTTTCGGCTCTTCTTTCGGCTCTTCGACGGCCGGGGCCGCTTCCACAGGCTCTGGTTCCGTCGCGGGCGCTTCCGTCTGTTGCGGAGCGCCGGCCGGCACCTCTTGCTCAGTCGCAGCCGCGGTTTCCGCGACAGGTTGGGCGGCGGCGCCGGCTCCATCGAGAACCGCGACCACGGTATTTATTTCGACCGTCTCGCCTTCTTTGAATTTGATTTCAGTCAGCGTGCCCGCGGCCGGCGCTGGTATTTCAGCATCAACCTTATCGGTCGAAATCTCGAATAGCGGTTCGTCCCGCTCGACGTGATCGCCGACCTTCTTTAACCATTTTGTGATCGTGCCTTCGGCGATGGATTCGCCCATCTGCGGCATTACAACTTCAGTAGCCATGATGACTCCAATGCTGAGATCTCAAATCTCAGATTTCAAATTCCAAATTAATCTCAAACCCAAAAAGGGATTCGTACACTCTGTTCGCTTAATCACTTTGGCTGGCAGAACAAAGTCATGCTTCTAAGCAGCAGCACGATTACGCGCTCGCCGCTGACCCGTGTGTTTCTGCGGTGGTGGGATCAATGATGGTCTTGATCTCAGAAATCTTGTTCGCCGGAAAACCGCCCTGCTGCGCATGCGTGCGAATCATGTCTTCGCTGGGCGCGATATAGACGCAGTAGACCTTGTCGTCGGTGACGTAACTCTCAACCCATTGAATTTGAGGACCGAGGTTTTGTAGAACGCTGCATGACTTCTGCGAGATACCCTGCAACTCTTGCGGTGTCAGCTTCCCTGCTCCGGGAATCTCTCGCTCAATTACGTATTTAGGCATGGTTATGTACCTCCGAAAAATATGATTAATAAGCCGCCAGCTTGCGGGCCGCTTCAACGACGTCTTTCACCTGCGGCAGGTAGTAGTCTTCCAACGGGGGTGAATAGGGCACCGGGGTGTCGAGCGAAGCGAGACGCACGACGGGCGCATCGAGCCATTCAAACGCTTCCTGCGAAATGATCGCTGAGATTTCGCCGCCGATGCCGCCGGTCAGTGAAGCTTCATGAAGGATCAGCGCGCGACTGGTCTTCTTCACGCTGGCCAGAATCGATTCTTTATCGAGCGGCGACAGCGTGCGCAGATCGATTACTTCAAGATCCAATCCCTCCTTCTCCAATTCCTCGGCTGCGTCGAGCGCGGTCAAAACCTGCGCGCCGAACGTGATCACGGAAACGTCGCGGCCCTCGCGCGCCGTGCGCGCCCGACCTATTTCGACGATGTAATCATCCTCAGGCAGCTCTTCGCGCAAACGCGGCAACCGATAAAGCTTCTTGTGCTCGAAGAAGATCACCGGATCGGGATCGCGAATCGCGGCTTTAATTAGGCCCTTCGCGTCGTACGCCGTCGCCGGCTCGACGATCTTCAGTCCCGCCGTGTTTAGGAAAAATGATTCTGCGTTCAGCGAATGGAACGGACCCGCCCGGACCCCTGAGCCGCAGGGCCCGCGAAATACCGCCGGAATGTTCCCGCCCCAACGATAACGCGATTTCGCGGCGTAGTTGGTCAGCAGATCAAACCCACACGAAATGAAATCGATGAATTGAAATTCCGCGACCGGCTTCATGCCCATCAGCGCCGCGCCGCATGCTGCGCCGACGATTGCCGCTTCTGAGATAGGCGTATCGATGACCCGCTCTTTGCCAAACTGATCGATTAAGCCTTCAGTGACTTTGAACGCGCCGCCGTAAGCGCCGACGTCTTCGCCAATCACAAACACGGTCGGGTCGCGTTCCATCTCTTCCCAAATGCCCTGGCGAATGGCTTCGACCATGGTTGCCTGGCCGCCGCGCGGCGGGCGTTCGGGCTTGCGCTCTTTTTTGACAGCGGTAGACATCCGTTATTTCTCCGCCACTTTCACGGGCTTCTTTTCGGGCGGCAAGTTGAACTTGTCGAGATTCGGCAAAACTTTCTTAAGTTCGGTGTGATCCTTACCCGAGGCATCGACAAAGGTCCAATTCTGTCCGCCGTCAGTCGAAACGGCAATCAGGCAGCCTTCGGTTTGAAAAATCCCGTCCGTTGCCTTTACCTTCGAGACGACTGGAATTAAGGCATAAACACCACTAGTGTCGCTCACGAACTGAGTTGGGGCACCGTAGCTCGAAGAAAGTATTACTACGCCTTCGGCCTCCATCGATTGCACTTCATGGGTCGCCACGGCCACCATCTTGTCGCGCCCGCCAGCGAGCTCGACCACCTTCGGATGAGTTAGATCAACTACTTTCCCGTAATCTTTGCTCGCCAGCGCCGTCTCGAGTTGTTTCGCCTGCACCATCAGGTTCGGATAACCCGTAGTCACCACCGGCTGCGGCGGTGATGACGGTGCCTGGACCTGCGGCGGCGGTGTGCTCCTGCAGGCCGTCAACGTCAGAATGGATAACCCCAATACGAATGCTGGTGATTTCATTGAATTAAACCGCCTAATTCTCCAGCACCTTGGGCCGGAACACGGGCGGCACGACCGAGTTGTCAAACACCCCGTAAGCCGCGCCTTCACCTTCCGGCATTGGTGAACTCTCGGCCCAGTCAGAGTCCTCGTTGATCTCCCGCACTACATCAGCAGTGATCTCGTCCAGCTTGTCCTTCGTCGCCACCTCGTGATCAATCAAAAATCGTTCGCAGCGATCGATTGGATCGTTGTGCTTCTCCCACCATTCGATCTCGCCTTCCGGCACGTATCGCTGATCGTCGTGTTCCGCGTGACCTTTGCGACGATATGTCTTCGCTTCAATCAAAACCGCGCCGCGGCCAGAGCGTGCGTAATCGACGGCCTGCTTCGTCACTTCGTAGCAGGCAAACACATCGTTGCCATCGACGATGTGCGCGGGAATGCCAAAGCCGGCAGCTTTCTCGGCCAGATGGCGGACCGCGGTCTGCAAGTTCGTCGGCGTTGAGTACGCGTACTGGTTGTGCTCAGCAATTACGATCAGCGGAAGCTTCTGCACGGCCGCGAAGTTCACGCCTTCAAAGAATGCGCCGGTGCTGGCGCCCCCGTCGCCGATGTAGGCGAGCCCAACAATGTCTTTCTTCTGCATGCGCGCCGCCAAAAGAATTCCGGTCATCACGGGAATCATGTCGCCCAAATGCGAGATGGGTCCAAGGAACCCTTTCTCCATGTCACCAAAGTGGACATTAAGATCTTTGCCGCCGGACGGGCCCCAGGCTTTGGCCATGTATTGCGCAAAGATTTGACGCGGGCGAATGCCTTTGACGAAAACCGAGCCGAGGTCGCGAATAATCGGCGTGATGAAGTCGTCCGGACGAAGCGCGTAAGCAGATCCAACTGCCGTCGCTTCCTGGCCCAGTGAACGGAAGACGCCGCCAACCACCTTCGTTTGTCGATAGAGATTAACGATGCGCTCTTCAACCAGACGCGTGAGTTTCAGATAACGATAGAGTTCGAGCATCTGTTCGTGCGTGAGCGAAGTATCCTTCGTGCACGACAGAGGTTCGCCGTTGGTAGCTTTGCGCGGCGCGAACTTCGTGCTGATGCGCATCTGGAAAGGTGGCCGGCGCCGCGCCCCACCCTTTCGTTTTTGAGTGTCGGACATTAGATATGAATCGTTTTATCGTGGACGCCTTCGGCGGCTTCCATCACGGCTTCTGACACGGTCGGGTGAGCGTGCATGGTGTTGCCTAACTCTTCGGCCGTACTCTCAAGTTGCATGGCAACGCAAGCCTCGGCGATTAATTCAGTCGCGTGCGGGCCGATGATGTGAACGCCCAGCACCTCGTCATATTTCTTTTCGCTGACGATTTTCACAAAGCCTTCTTCTTCGCCGATGATGCGCGCCTTGCCGGAAGCTGAAAACGGAAACTTGCCGATCTTCACGTCGTAACCGGCTTCTTTCGCCTTCGCTTCAGTCAAGCCAACTGAGGCAACTTCAGGGTCGCAATAGGTACAGTTGGGAACCAGCCGGAGATTAATTGGCCGCGGATTTTTCCCGGCCAGATGCTCGACCGCGACGACACCTTCCTTCGAAGCCAGGTGCGCCAGCAAAGGCGTGGGCACTACGTCGCCGATTGCGTAGATTCCCTTCTCCGCCGTCTGCTGGAACTCATCGACCTTGATGAAGCCCTTCTCCACCTTAATCTTTGTCTTCTCCAACCCCAGGCCTTCAGTAAATGGCATGCGGCCGACGGCGACCAGCAGCATCTCCGCTTCGAGTCTTACGTCTTCGCCCGTTGAAGTTTTGCCGGTGACGACGACACCGTTATCAGTCTTTTCCAGCTTCTCCAGCTTGGTATCAAGCTGGGATTTGATGCCGCGTTTGCGAAATGACTTGGCCAGTTCAGCCGAAACTTCTTCGTCTTCGAGCGGCACCAGCCGGGGCAGCAATTCGACGATGGTCGTGTCTGCGCCAAAGCGCGAATAGACTGAAGCGAATTCCACGCCGACTGCGCCGGCGCCCATCACGATCAGCGATTTGGGAATATCGGTCAGTTCCAGAATGTGATCGCTATTGACGACGTGCTTACCGTCCGTTTCGAATCCCGGAATCGGCCGCACGACGGAGCCAGTCGCGATAATGATGTTCTTGGTTTGAATCGTCTGCTTTGATCCGTCTTCGGCCGTAACTTCAACCTTGCCCGGCAACATTAACTTGCCGGCCCCCTTGAACACCGTGCACTTGTTCTTCTTCATCAGGAACTCGATGCCCTTCGAGTTCTTCATCACGACTTTGTCTTTGCGCTTCTGGACGTCGGCAAAGGCCAGTTGAATACCGGAAGCCTGCACGCCGAAATCCGCCGCGTGCTGCATCTGTTCATAGACATGGGCCGACATCAGGAGTTGCTTCGTCGGGATGCAGCCGCGCAGCGTACAGGTGCCGCCGAGCCGCTTGTCCTTTTCGACGATTGCCACCTTCAAGCCCAATTGTCCGGCGCGAATTGCGGCCACATAGCCGCCCGGCCCGCTGCCGATGACCGTCACATCGAATTGTTCGTTAGCCAATTTGGAAGAGTCCTCTCTCTGGTAGCGCAACCTGTTAAGTTGCGTAGGCGAATCGCAAGCTGACAACTTGCGCTACATCTCTAGATCTTTGGAAAGTTGCCATTATAAACATTGGCGCTTCATTGAGCCAATTTGCTCGCTTTAAGAAGTGTCAGAACCGGGAGCGGTAGCGACCGGATCAAGGGTCACCTTGAAGCAAGAGCGCGAAAGCATGCGCAGCTTCTCAAACAGCTTCTTGATCCCGTCGCTACCGCTCCGGGTTCTGACAGGAGTTGCGTGTTAAAGTAAGCCGCAAAATTTCAGGAGCACACTGCATGAAACACTCTGAAGGCTTTCTCAAGGTCGTCAACGAGGCGAAGAGTCGCATTAACGAAGTGACGGTCGCAGATACACGCGAACGAATGGCGGCGAATCCCGGCGCGAAATTGATCGACGTGCGCGAGGACCACGAATGGGACGCGGCTCATGCGCAGGGCGCGATTCATCTGGGTAAAGGAATTATCGAGCGCGACGTCGAGACTACTGCGCCCGACAAGGCGACTGAGTTGATTCTGTACTGCGGCGGTGGCTATCGATCAGCGCTCGCGGCTGACGTGTTGCAGACGATGGGCTATACCAACGTCTTCTCAATGGCCGGTGGCTGGAAGGCCTGGAAAGAATCAGGCGCGCCAATTGAGAGTTAACCTCACGGCTTCAGCGTAAACGACCGGGGCACGAATTCGATCGCACTCGCTTCACCATCATTCCTGACTCCGGCTTTCGGCGACGCGTAGGTCAGGATGATCCAGTTTTCGGGTTTGCGCGGGCCGCAGGTCAGGTCACCGGAAATTCCGGTGGTGAACGCGGTAATGTCCATGCGATCGAAGTTATCAGCGTGAAACTTCAGCAGCCGATCTCCCGCCTTAACAGTAAAAGTAATTCCTTTGGCGTTGCAGTCGATGCTAGTCAGCATTCCCTGCACTCGCTGCTCGCCGGCCTGCGGCTTTCGGAGAGCTTCCAGCAACGCGGAGTTCATGTCGTCCGCCGGCGCCGGCGCCGCCGTCGTTGTCTGGGTCATCATGGGAACCGAACTTTGTTCAGCTGGTGGCCGTGCTGACATTTGCTGTTGCCGAAATTCCTTGAACTGCGCGATCTGTTCTTCGGTACGTTTAGCGCCGGCGATTAACGCCTCGGCCTGTTTGCGCAGCTCCGGGTCAGGACTGTTCTCAGCGATGGGCGCGAGCAGTTGCCGCGCCTCGGCGAATTTTTCTTTGCGCATATAAAGCTGCGCCAGCATGAACAGCACGCGATGGTTTCCGCGCGAGAAGTTGATGGCCTTTTTCAGCAACTCGATGGTTTCATCGACTTGTTCGTTGCGTACCAGGTTCACAAATCCCAGTAACGAGTAACTCTCGACGTAATCAGGTTTCAGCGTGATGGCTTTCGTCAGTTCACTCCGCATCGTCTGGGCGACATCATCCGGAAACGCTGAAACCGTCCGGTACTCGTTCATGCTCAGACTGCTCAGCGCAAACGCGTAATAGTAATGCGCCAGATAGTTTTGCGCGTTCGCCGCGACGGCCTTTTCCAAATACGGCCGCGCGTCATCAATGCGCCCCTGCCGCACCCGCAACATTCCGTAAGCCGTCTGCGCCATTGATGAATCAGCGTCGAGCGCAAGGGCCTGCTGCAGTTGGCCTTCGGCATCCTTCAATCGATGCGTGTGCAGCAGCAGGTCGCCGAGATATGCATGCGCGTCGGCTTCCGACAACGCCGCTGCCTGCATCTCGGAATCGAAATCCAGACTACGCTCAAAAGTAATGGCCGTGGCCTTATAGCCTGCGCCCTGGATGTAGGCCTTGAAAGCCTTTTCGACTGATTCGATGCTGCCCTGGAAACCCTGCTGAAAAGCCTCTTCAATCTTCACGCCCTGGCGCAGGAGATCGACAAACTTCGCTAGTTGCGGCCGGTGCTTTTGCCCGTCGCCCTGGAGCAGGTAATGCATGAACATCCACGACTCGGCATAGAAGATGTTCATCTTGTTCCCTTCGTTGTAGTAGGGCGATTTGTGATCGACCGCGAACAACGTCCGCAGTGGCAGGAACTTGGTGTCGCGCAGGAACAGAACGTGGTTGTCGATGATATCGCCAAGCAGCACGCGACGATTCTGTTGCGCAATGTCGAACGTGCTGTAGTACTCGGCCAGCCCCTCGTTGAACCACAGTGGCAGCGTCTCACCCATCGCATTGTTCACCAGCAGATGCACGTACTCATGAAAGATGACCCGGAACGGTTGTTCCGCCCCCGTGCGCTCACTGGTTAGCGCGATGTAGTTAACGTCATTACCCGACTGAAAATAGCCGGCCTCGTTCGGATTAGTCTTGAACGGCTTGAATGAACCGTCACTCTTGAAAACGATAATGGTGTTGGGGACCGGTGAATTGAGAGGGACTGCCGGAAACAGCAGAGCAAAGACCGCCCGAAACTGCTCCATCCGGTTCGCGACGCCGCGAATGTCTTTTTCGCTGGCATTTCCGACCAGAGTGAAGTTCTTGGAACGAACGGTCGTCCAGGTGTCTTTGGCCTGTGCCGAATGATGGCTGAGGCCGACAATTATCAGGATGAACGCCAGACTGGTGACGAAGCGACGCAGGGGCTGAATTCTCATGGTGAGTCTCTCCTAAAAACCGACTGAATGTTGCGACGTAAACCCATTCGGGAGGAAGTAAACGTGGCCGTTATCTGGGACTATATCGACGGCCAGTTGGGGCTGTCAATCCGGTTAACCCTGCCGCGAATTACGTGATACAATCCGCCCGCCCGACGACTAATTTGGCGTAACCGCCGCTTAGGCCCGAGCGTCATAACGATCTTATCCGCTTGTATTCATTCAAAGTAGAAATCAAAGGTTCCCGATTGTGTCGTGTCGGCGGGTGCTAGCCTGCCGGTCCCAAACAAATCATGCGGGCAAGGATGCCCGCGAACCGCCGACAGCGATGCCGGCGCTCCGAGGAGAAAGCCATGAAGAAACTCTACCCGCTGGCCATAGCTTTGGTCGTTTTCGCAACCACGTCTGTTGTTTTTGCGCGCGAAGCGAAGCTCGTTCGTTATCCAAGTTATTCGAACGGGCGCATCGCGTTTACCTATCTCGGCGACATCTGGACTGCCGATGAAAACGGTCAGAACATTCAGCGTCTGACCGTGAATAAAGCGCGCGATGCGTATCCGCGTTTCTCGCCAGATGGAAAATGGATTGCCTTTTCGAGCGATCGCAACGGCAACCTGGACGTCTTCATCATGCCGGCGAACGGCGGGATGGCGAAACAGTTAACGCATCACTCGGCGGAAGACACGGTGCTGGGCTGGACGCCGGACGGCACGGGCGTGCTGTTCAGCAGCCAGCGCGGCGAAGATTTTATGGGACTGCTTTATGTCGTGAGCACGAACGGCGGCATGCCCTGGCGCGCCGGCCCGGACATGGGCAACGCGGCCAGCTATTCTCCTGACGGCAGACGCATCGCTTACAACCCGAAGGGTCAGGTCTACTGGCGCAAATATTATCGCGGCTCTTACGCGACCGACGTCTGGATCGAAGACGTCTCCGCTAAGAAGTTCACGCAGTTGACTGACTTCGACGGCCTCGATTCATGGCCGATGTGGGGCAAGGATGGAATTTACTTTGTCAGCGATCGCGACGGCGGAGGTCTCACCAACATTTGGCGCATCGGCGATAGCGGCGGGAAAGCTGAGAAGGTCACGACTTTCAAGGCTGGTGATGTGCGCTTCCCGTCAATCAGCGCCGATGGCCGCACGATTGTCTTCGAGCACGACTTTGGAGTCTGGAAGCTGGATACCGCGACGAAACGGGCGACGCCAATCAAACTCGACATCGAAGCTGAAACCCAGGAGAACGACAGCGACACGCTTTCGTTTGCGTCGGCGGCTGATGATTACGATCTCGCGCCCAACGCGCGTCGCATCGTAGTTTCAACGCATGGCGAACTCTTCACGGTGCCGGTTGATGAAGGCGACATCAAGCAAATCACCGACAGCCCGGCGCGCGACGTTAATGTCGAATACTCGCCGGACGGCAAATGGGTTTCGTTCATTTCAGATCGCAGCGGCCGCGAAGAGCTGTACGTCGTTTCAGTCGATGGCATGGCTGAACCTCAGAAACTGACGGACATTGACGCTCTCAAGAACGGCTATCGCTGGTCGCCTGATTCGAAGGAGATTGCCTTCACCTCTTCGGACGACAAGCTGCGCAAAGTCAATGTCGGTACCAGGCAAATAACTGAACTTGATTTGTCGCGTTACGGCAACATCTCTGCGCCCGAATGGTCGCCTGACGGAAAATGGCTGGCCTATTCGAAAGCGGACGAGAGCCGCACCTCCGATATCTACGTGCTCGCCTCGTCCGGACAAGACAAAACGCCGCACAAGGTGACGTTTGATTCTTACGATGAGCGCGGACCGCGTTTCTCTCCCGACGGCCGCAAACTTTTCTTCATCCGCAGCGAAGCAGGGGGTGGCGGTGGCGGTGGATTTGGTAATGCCTCGATACAGCTCTATTCCGTGGGATTGGAGAAACTCGACCACGATCCAGACGACGCTGAGGATCGTCCTGAGGCCGAGAATGCACAGCCTGGTCTAAGTGCTGATGAGGGAGCGGCCGGTCGTCGTCCCGCAGGTCCGCGAGCGCCGCACGAAACCAAGATGGATTGGGCGGGCATGAAGCATCGCACGCGGCAAATCACGCGCATGCCTTTTGCCGTTGGCAACTATGTTATCGCTCCCGACAGCCGCACGATCGTCTTCGTCAGCTCTGAACCGAATAATACGGGCGCCACGCCGGTCATCTATTCAATTCAGGATGACGGACGGCGTCTGACGCGCATCACTTCCGGCGCGCCGCCGCAAGGTGAAGGCGGCGGTGGTCCGGGCGGTGGCGGTGGCTTCGGTGGCGGCCTCGGCGATCTCAACATCTCGCGCGATGGACGGACGCTGTTCTTCCGCGAACGCGATGGCATTTATTCAATGACGCTCGGCGCCGGCGCCGCGGGTGCAGCCGGAGCCGGACGTCCCGCCGGCACTGCTGAAGCAGCCCGTCGTCGCATCACCTTCAACGTGCGCGTGAAGGTTAATCGTTCCGCTGAATGGGCCGAGATGTTTGGCGACGCATGGCGGACGATGAAGTATCGCTTCTACGATCCAAACATGCACGGCATGGATTGGGACGCAGCCAAGGCGAAGTACGAACCGCTGGTCAAGGACGTCGGCGATCGTCAGGAACTGCTTAACATCGTCAACGAGATGATCGGCGAGTTGAATGCCTCGCACACCGGTTCCGCGCCACCTCCGGGTGGACGTGGTGGCGCCGCCGTTTCGACGGGGAACCTCGGCATTGACCTTGAGCCGGATAAAACGGCGGGACGCTACAAGGTCTCGTACGTTTACGAAGGCGGCCCGGCCGACAAGGATTGGGTCAAGGTCAACGCCGGCGATTACCTGATTGCCATCGGCGGCAAAGAAGTGAAAGCCGGCGATGAATATTGGGAACTGCTCAACGACCGACTGAATCGCAAAGTCGAAATCACCCTCAACAACAAGCCGACCGCGGAAGGCGCGTGGAAAGCCCGCATCGAAACGGTCAACGGCCAGGCTTACTCAACGCTGCGCTATGAACGTTGGGTGAAGGAGCGCCGTCAACAAGTCGATCAGGCTTCGGGTGGCCGTGTTGGTTACCTGCATATTCGGGCCATGGATCAACCTTCATTGCGCAAATTCGAAAAAGAGATTCGTGAATTTCGCAACAAGGAAGCGCTGGTAATCGATCAGCGTTGGAACGGCGGCGGCAACATCGAGCAGGAGCTGCTGGCCATTCTCGTTCAACGCAATTACCAGGTGTGGCAGCCGCGCGGCGTCGAAGCCTCGGGTCGACCATTTGCCGGTTACTTTGGGCCTAAGGTCGTCTTGCAGAATTGGCGTTCGGCCTCGAACGCTGAAATGTTCCCTGCCGGCTTCAAAGCTCTCGGTCTGGGTAAAACGATCGGCACGCCCACCATGGGTGCAGTAATCGGCACCGGCAGCTATTCGCTAATCGACGGATCGACCGTGCGTACACCCGGCGTCGGTGTCTATCTCGCGGATGCCAAGCACACGAACATGGAAAACTATGGCGTGCAGCCCGACATTCGCATAGACAATTCGCCGGAAGATAACCTGGCGGGTCGCGACCGGCAGTTGGAAGCGGCCATTGATGAACTGATGCGACAGCTTGGCGGTAGCCGTCGTAATCAGACCACGAACAATCAATAGAGCCGTAGCGCCAGTTGTTCGACTTGCGTTTTTGATTACGACCCGCAAGATGCCATCTTGCGCTACTCGAGGCGGGATTCGTCCCGCCTCGATTTCTTTCGAAGAGCCTCTTTCGCGCCGGAAACAAAGGTGCTAATCTGCCCGCCTTAACAGACATGAATCGCGACACCGCTACAACCGATCGGCTGCGAACCTTAATTTCCAAGATTGAATCGCTCACCGAGAGCCGAGAGCTTCGCTGGGAACGGCAGGCGGGCTCGGCCCATCGTTACGCGCGCTGGAACAATAATCTTTTGATTCTCGGCCCGGCGACGCCGCTGAGCAACCAAAGCGTCCCGCGTTACTTGTTTGTGACGCCGTTCGATTCGCCGAACTGCATTGAAGTAAATACCGACGACGCTGAACTCGGCGCGGCGGTGATGAAGCTGGTGAGAACTGTCGAAGATCTCGGCGCGCACGAGCCGGCCACTGATCCTTTCGCGGTGACTCAACAAATGCTGGAGCGCCTGGAAAGCATGTAATTCAATTCAAAGGACCTCAATAAATATGGCAGCAGACATGACAAATCTGAGTGACGAAGCGAGGAGCCTCGCCCGCGTTCCCCTGTTCAAGAGGCTCGAGCCGGATGAATTGGAACACCTCGCCAGCGAAATAGATCAAGTCAATTACCAGGCGGGCGAGACGATCTTCAATGAACATGATCGCGGCGATGCCCTGTACATTTTAGAAGAGGGTACCGTTCGTATTTGGGTTTACGACGAAGATGTGAAAGACGTCACGCTGGCGGAATTGAAGCCGGGCGATTTCTTTGGCGAGCTGGCCGTGCTCGATCGGGGGGAAAGATCCAGCAGTGCCACGGCCGTCACGGACATTCATCTGCATCGGCTGAGCAGCGATGACTTTCAGAGTTTTCTAATCGAGCATCCTGATGCCTCGATCGACGTCATTTGTGAAATTGCCCAGCGCATGCGGCAGACAAACCTGCTGGTGACGCAGCGGGCAGCACGGAACATCAATTTGCAAATGGACGAACGAGCGACCATTGGTCAGCGCGTCGCTGATAAGGTCGCCTCGTTCGGTGGCTCGTGGACCTTTATCTTCATTTATGGAAGCTGCCTCCTGGCGTGGATGATCGCGAACACCTTCATACTCTATTACATGAAGGGGGACCCCGTTACCGGCAAGCAATTCGATCCGTATCCTTACATTCTCTTAAACCTGATGCTCTCGATGACGGCGGCGATGCAGGCGCCGATTATCATGATGTCGCAAAATCGTTCGGCGGAAAAAGATCGGCTCGCAGCGGAACAGGATTTCAAAGTGAATCTGAAGAGCGAGCTGATGTTGGAAGAACTAGTCCGCAAGCAGCGCGAGCGCGACGTCCAGATCGACGAGCTTAATGCCGCACTCGTCCAGCTACGGAAATCGTTGCCGACGCAGGGTTGATTACGGTTTCACTTTCGGTGGCTCCTGGCGACGGTTGCGTTCCGCCTCGCGCTGCTTGACGACATCCGCCGCCTTCAGGTCGTCGAGGTCGTAATGCGGAGTCTGGTCACCGCTGACTCCTTCCAGGCCGAGACCGCCCGCCAGGCGAAAACCCTCACACTCAAGGGCCATGTCCGACAGGTCCTCTTCGTCGCGGATTTCTTTGTTCTGCCAATCATAAAAAGGCTTCCAATCACCGCGCACCGAAAGCTTGGCCGCGACCATCGAAAGAAATTCATATTTGCCGGCCCATTTGTTTGTGACCGGATAGGCCACGCGCAGATAAGACAGCCGCCCATCCGTCAACTTGAGCGCAACGCTTTCCACGCCTTCAAAAAATGAACTGGAGCCGCTCAGGCTGGCGACGTCAGCAGCTTTCAAGATGGCATCAGAGACGCCCAATTCGTTAATGGCACTGATTTGAATTCCCGGCACCAGCTGCTTTAGCTCGCTCTCGGGCATCCCCAGATAAAATCGGAGAAGTTTCGGGGCCTGTTCACGTGCCAGGGTGCAGGGGGTGGCAGCTTTTGTAATTGGTGGCGTGGTCGCCACGGTCTGCTTCTCAAACATTTTGGTCGGATCAAGCTCGAGGCGCGCTCGGGCGGAATGGTAGTCGATGATCGCCTGGTAAAACTCGAGACGCGTCGAAGAATAATCGGACTGCGCGTCCAACACCTCGAGCAGCGTCGCCTGCTTCGAGCGATAACGCTCAAAGGTCAAGCGCAGGTTCTTCTGAGCATCGGTTGCCGCCTGCGAGGCGAATCCGGTGCGATCCAGTGCCGACAGTGCTCCCGCCCGTGCTGCGTAGAACTCCTGCTTGAGTTGCGACATCTGATTGACGCGCACAGCGTCGAGTGATTGCGCGCGCAATTCAGCCTGCGTAGCCCGGCTCTTGCTGGCGCCGAAATTGAAGATGGGAACATTGAGCGTGATGATCGCGGCACCACCGGAGTAGCGGCCCAGCGGTTTGAAATTGGCCGCATCAAAGCCGCCACTCAGGTTGTAAGTTAGCTGCGGCCAAAGCTCTCGTCGCGCGGCCTTCGCCTCCAGCAGGGCGGCGCGTTTTTGGGCGTCAAGCTGGACGAGTTCGGGCCGTAACATGATCGATTCTTCCTCGTAAGCGGGAATGTCACGCGATAGCAACTCGTTGGTGTTGAGCCGTGCGACCCTGATGTTGGTTACATAGTCTACGCCCGTCAAAACCCGCAATTGGCTCATCGACAATGCTTCGGCCAGCTGGGCCTGCGCCAGTTCGTCCCGCCGCGAACGGGCCGCAGAACGTGCCCGCAACACATCTGTTTCCACGGCGGCGCCGCTTTTCTGTTGTTCTTCCAATGAGCTGGAAAAGCCCTCCGCCAGCGCCAGGGCTTCGTCGGCCAGACGGCGTCGCTGTCCCGCCATCGCCAAACCGTAGTATGCGTCGATCGTCGCCAGCACCAGGTTGCGGCGCGCCGCCATCGTGCCCGCGTGAGCCGCGGCGAGCAACGCCCGCGCGCGGTTCGATTCAGCGCGCAGTTTGCCGGATACATCCAGCGTGCCGGTGGTACTCAACCATCCGATGCTTTCATTAATGGCGCTCGAGGCTACAAAACTCTGGACCAATGGATCGCCGGGCTGCCGAACCGTCGAAGGCGTGGTGCCCCAATAGGTCAGGGGCATGTTGAATTGAGGCAACATTGCGGCCCGGCTGAGTTTGACGTCCTCGCCCGCGCTTTGCTCGTCCAACTGGGCCTGTCGCAAACTTGCGGCGTTTTCCAGAGCCAGGCTCACCGCCTGCTCGACTGACAGCGTACGCGTCTTCGTCGTCCGGCTGCCGTACGGATAATCGTAATAGGACGGCAGTTGCTGATCGGGTTGTTGACCCGGCGAAATACTCGCGGCAGCAATAGCTACCAGCAGCGTCAGCGAGAAACGGATCAGGGCATTCTTCGTCATCAATGCAGAGTTCTCCTTAAGCAGAGGTTGGCGAACCGTAATCTACATTTGGTTAGAGATGGAAAGCTAGTTCTTTATCGCCGAAGAAAAGTATCAATTGCTAAGCTGCGCGCGCAAGGAATCGGTGCCAGCTGCACGCTCAATCAAAACGAGTGCGTCGTCCCAAAGGAAGGTAGAGAATGGCAGCAGGCGGCAGGATAGCCGCCTGAGATGAGCACGCGAAGCTGGATACGATTACCGGTTGTTAGGTCGGCGTGGAGAACTGTTGGGTTGCGGACTGGTTTTGGCCGGCGGCTTGGCAGCGGAACTGCTGGCAGTTGCCAATCGGCCGGGTCGCGTCAAAGCAATCCGCCGGTCGCCGGTAGTCGGCTGGTTCACCGTCACCTTGATCGCGCGATACGATCCATCGTGTGTCTTGTTCGTTGGGTCGTAGGCGATAACGTACTGTGTGCGCAGGTCGCGAACAATCTCGTTGGCAATCTGCGGCAATTCAGAAATCGACTGCGGAAAGAAAGCGCGGCCACCGGTTTCAGTCGCCATTCGGTTTAATAAGCCGACCGCCTTGTCCTTCGAACTCTTGCGAATCAATCCTCGATCGCTGTCGAGTTCATTTACAAATCCAATGACGTAAATCTGCACGTCCTCTTCACGCAACTGGGCGAAAAGTTGCTGTTCGGTGTAGTAGCTCTGCCGATCTTCGCCGTCAGTAACCACGATGAGCGCGCGGCGACGGCGATCGTCGTTGGCGGTGTTCTTGTATTCAGCGACGTGTCCGGCAGCCAGGTAGACTCCGTCGATCACGGCCGTCTGTCCGCCTTCGATGTAAAGCTGATCCAGACCGTCCATCAGGAAATCTTTCTTGTCAGTGAAGTCCTGGATGGTTTCGATTTTGTCGCTGCTGATAAAGCGTTCGAGAAAAGTCTCGTCGCCTTTCTTGTTGCTGTTGATGATCGTCTTGGCAGCGTTGATGACCTGTTCGAACTGCGGCCGCAGCGAACCTGAGGTATCTACCGCGAGACCGTAAATCACCGGCACTTCTTCTTCAGTAAATGAAAAGATGGGCTGAGGAACTCCGTCCTCGAGCACGCGGAAATCTGCTTTCCCGATGTTGTTGATCGGCCGGTTATTTCGATCGATGACCCGCACGTGCAAGGTCACCAGATCGGTGTTGATGGTCAGCCGTTCGTTTTCAGTAATCTCGGCGCCGTTCGGATCGGGCGGCGGTGTTGGCTTGGGCCTGAGAATCGGAGCTGGGGGCGGTGCGCCCAACTGGGGTGCAATCTTCTTACCCGGGCCGGTTTGCCCGGCCGGCGTTGCCGTAGGCGAAGGATTCGTGCTGGTTTGACGCGCACGCCCGTCCGGCTGCTGAGCGCTCGAAACGCCGGCAATCAGGAGCGAAATGGCTGCAAAAGCCAATATGAATGCCAGGATTGTGGCCTTGCGATTCGACAACGCACGATACTGCTTCAATCTCATTATTGATAAACCTTCTCTGAATAAATACTCAATGTCAAACCATTTTCCGCGGGCGGCAAGACTTTGATCGGGATAGAGATGCTGGGGAGACGCGCTGCGTTGCGCCAAATTTGGAGTGCGGCGGCTTGACGCCGCTTTTCTTGTTGTCGAGGCGGTCCGTGGTGCAGGTGCGATTAACAAAGCGCCGTCAAGCCGGCGCACTCCAAATCTACTTCGGATTAGCGATGGCGAAATACCCTTCTTTGGTCCGCACAAACAGCTTGGGTAATCCCCGCGGCGGATGCACTGAGACTTTGATCTTGTGCCACTTACCGTTGGTGACGAAGTCCTTGGGCTTGAAACCAATCGAATATTGATGTCTCAGTTCGAGGGCGATTTGCTCAAAGATGTCATCCATCTCAGCACCGCTCCGCGGATAGAACGCCTTACCGCCGGAGACGCCGGAGAGCTCATCGAGAATCCCCTGACCTTCCATGCCGAGCGCGCTGCCCATATCGCTGCCGCCGAGAATGCCGATCGCGTAGAGCACCACGTCCGATTCCTTCAATACCCGCCTAAGTTCACTAAAGGTGTAGCGCGAATTATTGTCCTGGCCGTCGCTGATCAAAAGCAGCGCCCGCTTTGGATGGGTGCCACGCTGGACGCGCTCCACACCAAGGTAACAGGCGTCGTACAGAGCGGTATTGTTCTTTGTCTGCACGAAGGTGAGCTTATCGAGAACTGCCTGACCATCGCGCGTCCGATCCATTAGCAGTTGCGCGCGCGAGTTGAAGCCGATCAAAAAATATTCGTCGCGATCGTGGCTGGTCTGAATGAAGTGGGCCAGGGCATCGCGCGCTCGCCGGACTTTGTCGCCGCCCATCGACCCTGACACGTCGAAGAGGATCCCTACCGACACCGGAGCATCTTCATCGCTGAAGAAAGTAATTTCCTGTGGCGCTTTCTCGTCGAGAATCGAGAAAGCATTCTTTCCGAGTCCCGAAACGAAACGGCCATAGATATCGGTCACCGTCACATTGAAAGTGACCAGGTCGGTATTGGTAATAACCGGATCCTGCGGGCCTACTTCGCCTTCCGGTAACTGGATTTTGGTTTCCTTCGAAGGTTTCTGGCCCTGACCGGCCGCCGGCGTCTGTGTCGGCGCAGGCTGCACCGTCAGCAGTTCTTTTTGCTGCTGGTCTTCGGTTGATTTTTCGGTGGTTGGTTTTTCGGTTTTCTTGTCTGGGGGTAGATCCGGTTTCTTTTGGGCGAGCGAATTAGTACTTACAGCGACGGACGCAGCCAGGAGCGCGGCAATCGCAAGCAAGGTGAACGCGACACGACGAGGCGACCTCATGGTTTTCCCCCAGGCTCTAAATCAGATGTGAATGGTGCGAGGGATTTGGAATCACACGTCTTTCGGTTGCGCGTTGTGAATGCGAACCGTCGAATCGTAGACGGAAAAGATTCCGCTCTCACTGATCCACTCTTCCCTGCGTCCGCATAGCGACGCAGATGAAACTTCCAATCAATCTTGCGGGGAGACGCTGTGCGCGCCTGACAGTCGAACTGATTCGCATTGTAGGACAGGCATCGAGAGGGTGCAAGACGTATGACGAGATAAAGGCCTTCGCCGCATTAAATTTTTCGGAGCGGAGCCCGCCGCTTGATCTACTAGTGACGTTTGAGCGCAGCTTTAATTCGTTCGGCGGCCTTTGCTCCAATGCCATCTGCCATTTCCAGCCCCTCACCTGCGGCGAACTTTCTCAGGTCGTCGAGCGAGGTAATCTTGAACTTTTGGTGCAGCATGGCCGCGGTCTTCGGGCCCACTCCCGGAAGTTCCAGCAGATCCAGAACCGTGGCCGGAGTTTCGGCGGTCAGTCGCTCCCAGGCGTCGAAGGTGCCAGACTCTACCAATTCAACTATTTTTCCGGCGAGCGCCTTCCCCACCCCGGGAATCTCCAGCAAGCCCGCCAGACCCTGTTCGCGGTTAATCTCAGCCATTTCGACAGGCCATGTCTCAATGGCTTCAGCGGCCATCCGATATGACCGCAGCCGAAACGGATCTTCTCCCCGCACCTCCATCAAGGAGGCCATTTGATTAAAGCGCCGGGCGATGTCTGCATTCGTCATATGACCTTACCGGCTTGAATCGTAAAGCGTGACCTAAGATTAGTAAATCCCCGACCTGGAGTGCGGTGGCAGAGCGCAGCGCCAACACCGCTTTGAATCTTTCGGCTGATGCGAGTCCCGGGGACCGCAGCGCCGTCGCCGCTGCGCTTTGCCGGCGCACTCCAAACTTTATCTGCAACCTTTCCCTGCTAGCCAACACTTACTTGAAAGACACTGTCAAACGGCCGAGAATGCCCCGGGCATTCCAATTCAAAACCAACTCTCGGAGGACACCATGCCAATCACTTCACGATTTTGGAAGCAGAGCGTTCGTCTGGTGAATGATCGACGATTGCGGCTAATTGCGGTTCTGGGAACACTGGGATTGATGTGGGCCTGTTATCCGGTGACGGACACTTCCTATTCTCATCCGCAGTCTGCCGGCACCGGTCAGTGGTTGATTGAGTTCCGTACCGGCGAAGAAAAGATTCATATCGAGTTACGCTACGAGCGTCATGACGCGAAGGGCGATCACACCAACAGCCATGGATTCAGCCTCGAGCCAGCGCGCCTGACTGGTCTGAGCCGCGAGCAGGCGATGTCCAGCGGCTCGCATGTACAGTTTCAGCTGCAGCGCGACGCGGGCACTTTCAACTTCGACGGCTGGTTCAAAGAAGGAAACGGGTCGGGACACTTCACCTTTGCGCCGAACCGCTCATTTGCTTCCGATCTAAAGACGCAGGGAATCGGTGAACCGACTGACGAACAGTTGCTTTCGTTGGCGATGAATGACACGGGCTTTGCCATTATCAACGAACTCAAAGTACAGGGTTACGGTCAACTCACCGTGGATCAGTTGGTCAACATGGGTAACCATGGCGTGAACCTTGAATATGTACAGGGGTTAAAGTCCTACGGCTATCAGGTCAAGACCGTCGATAATTTGATTAACATGAGAGACCATGGCGTCAGCCTGAAGTTCATCGGGGCAATGCAGAATCTGGGATATCGCAATCTCGATCCGGAAGGATTGATTCGCATTCGCGATCACGGAGTGACCCCAGAGTTCATCAGCGAAATGACCAATGCAGGTTATCCGCAAATGTCGATAGAAGAGTGGGTGACGCTGCGCGACCACGGGGTAAACACAAACTATATTAAGGAACTCGACGCGCTGGGGTACTCGCGTCTTCCGGTGCAACAGTTGCGCACGATGAGGGATCACGGCGTCAATGCGCAATTCATCAAAGACCTGAAAACGATTGGCTACGACAAGGTCGAGGTCGATCAACTCATTCGTTTGCGCGACCACGGCGTCAGTGCGTCCTACATCCAAAAGATGCGCGACCGCGGCTACACCAACCTGGGCCTCGACGAATACATAAACCTCCGCGATCGAGGAACTCGGGAGTAAGTAGAAATCTTAACGGAGCGCGGGCATCCCTGCCCGCATGAGCGCGGAGCGCGAACCTCGTGAGCGCGCTTCGCACGCTTTGCGGGC
>JBIOZK010000160.1:0-3346 GCA_044870975.1 Pyrinomonadaceae bacterium | reverse complement strand
GGCCAGGCCCCTGACCTGAGAGCGTTCCACCAGACGTTCGATTAGCTTTCTAATTAGTGAACGCACACTCGGACGAGAAACAGATTTACCCATCCCCGGTTCACACCATTGGTGTGCTCGGCGCCGGTACGATGGGCCACGGCATTGCCCAGGTCGCGGCCGCGGCCGGGCTTCAAGTTGTCCTGTGCGATGTCAGCCACGACGCCGTCGTTCGCGGGCTGGAATCAATCAAGGGCAATCTGTTGAAAGGCATCGAGCGCGGCAAGGTCACCGAAGCTGAACGAGACGATACCCTGGCGCGCATTGCGACCGCGACGGAGTTGGCGGAATTGACGTCAGTTGAGTTGATCATTGAAGCGGCGCCGGAGAATCTCAAACTCAAACAAGATCTTTTGCGCCAGTGCGAAGCGCTCGTCGGCGATAATTGCATCTTCGCCACGAACACCTCTTCGTTGTCGATTACGGAAATCGCCAGGGCCGCAACCCGGCCGGAGAAGGTCATCGGCATGCACTTCTTCAATCCGGTGCACATCATGAAGTTGGTCGAGATTGTGTTGGGCGAGCAGACCAGCGAAGAAACCACCGCCGTAGTTCGCGATCTCTCGCAGCGCATGAAGAAAGAGCCAATCGTCGTGCGTGATGTTCCGGGATTTGCCTCCAGCCGTCTGGGCGTTACTTTGGGATTGGAAGCGATGCGCATGGTTGAGCAGGGCGTGGCGAGCGCGCGTGACATCGACACTGCGATGGAACTCGGCTATAACCATCCGATGGGTCCGCTGCGTTTGACCGATCTGGTGGGACTCGATGTGCGTTTGAATATCGCTGAGTACTTGCATAACCAATTGGGTTCAGAAACCTTTCGTCCACCCGACATTCTTCGACGAATGGTGAGTGAAGGAAAACTAGGCAAGAAAACCGGCCAGGGCTTTTACGACTGGACGGATGGCGACATAGCCCGATCGGCCCGGCCGGTCACATAATTGGAGGAGCAATAGTTCGGGTGGCTTCTGTTATGAGCACTCCTTACCAAAACGAAGAAAGACGATTCGCGCTGCGCATGGCGTTGCGGCTGCCGATCGTTGTATCGGGCCGGTCGGATGACGGCGCGGCGTGGAGCGAACCGACGGAAACCGACGACATTTCAACCTCGGGCGCGCTTTTCCACCTGAACCAAAAGGTCAGCGTCGGCGAGAAGCTCTACATTCGCGCGCATCGACCTGACGGCTCGCCGACCGAGGCGACGGCGACGGTCGTGCGTCTCTCCCCGGCCATTTACGGGACGGCGCGCGTTGGCGTGCAGATAAGCGAACCATCTGAGAACTGGACCCGCCTGTTCGTGTCCTGGGTCGCCGACGAGCAAGCCGCCACACCCACCGACGGTTGATTCTCGCTGCCTCTCATCAAAGAGCGGCAAGTCCCGGTTAAGGATTTTGTGTCCTTCCATTCTTTGTGGTTAACTTTTCCAAAATTCTAGAAACGGAGTCAGTTCAAGTTGAGTAATTCATACGAGACCATCCTGGTCGAACAGCGCGGCGCTGTCGCCATCGTAACTATTAATCGGCCTGAGAAGCGGAACGCGCTGAATATCCAAACTCGCGCTGAAGGCGCCGCAGTTCTGGATGATTTGCGCGCCGACGATTCAGTGCGAGTCGTGGTGCTGACGGGCGCCGGCGACAAAGCCTTCATCGCCGGTGCTGACATCGCCGAATTCGCCGAACGCACCGCAATTCAACAACGCGAGGTGATGTTGGATCGTTCACTGTTCAATGCCATCGACGGCTTTCCGAAGCCGATTATTGCCATGGTCAACGGCTATTGCCTGGGCGGCGGCTGCGAAGTCGCGCTGGCATGTGACCTGCGCGTCGCCAGCGATAAAGCCTCGTTCGGCCAGCCGGAAATCAATCTGGGCATTATTCCTGGCGGCGGGGGCACGCAGCGCTTGACGCGGCTCGTGGGTGAAGGCAAGGCGATGGAGATGATTCTCAGCGGCGAAATCATCAACGCCGAGACTGCTTTCGCGATCGGATTAGCGAATCATGTAGTGCCCGCAGATCAGCTGGAAGTGAAGACAATGGAGATTGCCAATCGCATTGCTGAGAAGAGCCCGGTGGCCCTGCGACTGGCAAAAGAAGCAGTTAAACTCGCGTCAAGATCGAATCTCGATGAAGGTTTGCGACGCGAGGTCGATTTGTTTGCGCTGGTCTTTTCGAGTGAAGACAAAGATGAGGGCGTGAAAGCATTTCTCGAGAAGCGCAAGCCCGAATTCAAAGGCCGGTAAATTAGTGGCACAGACTTCAGTCTGTGTCGCGATTACCACAGACTAAAGTCTGTGCCACCTGCAATGCCTAGTGAATTAGAGGAACCTGTTTGGTCCGTACTCAGTGACCGTGGTTGCGAAGCAAGCGGCCTGACTCACGAAGATGCACGCCGGTTGGTGCATCGGCTGGGAGGCGAGGGCCGTCATGGCCTGTGCATCGTGAGCGATGAAGCTGCGGCTCGAATGGGTTCACCTCCCTCTATAAGGCCTCAAACTCCTGACGCAGCGAACGCAAGTTAACAACTTGCGCTACCAGGCCAGCACTACTTTCCCGAAACTCTCATTCGACTCGATTCGCTGGTGAGCGGCGCGCACTGCTTCCATCGTGAATACTCTATCGATCACTGGTCGCACCTCGCCGGTTGACAGCAACGGCACGACTTGCTCAGCGAACAGACGCGTGGCGGTGGCTTTCTCTTCTGCCGAGCGCGTTCGTAACGCAGTGCCCATTAGCTTCAGACGCTTGCGCATTACGATTCCGTAATCGATTTCAGCTTTCGAGCCGCTGGTCGTGCCAACGAAAATTAGCCGGCCTTTCAATGCCATCGATTCCAGGTTTGCCTGCAGGTAAGCTGACCCGACAAGGTCAAGCACGACATTCACACCTTGCCCGTCAGTCCAGGCTTTCGCGGCCTCGGCAAATCTTGCCGGCTCACCGTCGACGGCTACTGAATTCGTTAAGCCAAATTCCTTGGCGCGCGCCAACTTTTCGGGAGTGCGCGATGTTCCATAGGCGAAAGCGCCCGCCGCTTTGACCAGTTGAATCGCCGCGGTGCCGACGCCGGAACCCGCTGCGTGAATCAGCACATGCTCGCCGATAGTCACGCCGCATTGCGTGAAGAGAGCGTCGTGCGCCGTCATGAAAACTTCGGGCACGGCGGCAGCCTCTGGCCAATCCAAATTGTCGGGAATGCGCGCCAGATGATTCGCCGGCACGGTGACGTATTCAGCCTGACCGCCGCCGCCGATGATGCCGAACACGCGATCGCCGACCTTCCAATCGCGAACTTCCTCACCGATCGATTCCAC
>JBIOZK010000159.1:0-44172 GCA_044870975.1 Pyrinomonadaceae bacterium | reverse complement strand
CCCCGCAATCGGATCGCCTCCATAGCTTTCAATTAGCACGTCCAATGATTCCAGCTTGTTTTCTGGAGTCACACCACTTGTGCGAAAGGCGCTGTACACGTCATCCAAATCCTGCTCCGTCATCGGGGCGGGTGGCGGATAGTACAGAACCAATAAGGGCCGATTGCGAAATGATGTAACTGCGTTACAAGCTCCATCAAGAGAGGCGCTTAGGCTCTGCTCAGTAGACGAAGCAGGACTTGATTCTGGCATATACAACTCCGTTGAATTGACGGGCACGGGGCCTACTCTGACTTCTCACCCCAGCGAGCTTCAGCGGCTTTTTTTGCGATCTGTGAGCGCCGCCGGGCAGATAGTTTCTCGGCTCTAGCCTTGCCGCCTTTCAACCCGCCGAGCCGCCCTAGAGCGACTGCGGCCGGATTCTTTTGTGGCGACTCTTCACCTTCGGAATCTCGGGCGTTCCGTCGGTAGATGCTTGAGCGGTTTTGCATGAACCGAGCCTACTCTACAACCTGCGAACCTGTCAAGAGAAACGGTAATCATCGACTTAGTTATCTAATCAACGAGCAATTCCAATTCGGATGCTTGACCGCTCTAGCTTGACATTAGATGCGCGGCTGTGTATAAAGATGCTTGAGCGGACAGGCAGAACGGGCGCAAAAATGCGGAAGAGCGAGCCGCGCTGCGTTTTGCCCACTTTTTGCAGGAGGGTATTTATCGTAATGGCAAAGAAATCGAATCCGAGGACATCACTGAAGGTAGCGCGGAAGGCGAGCAAGCTACTTAGAAGCAAGCGTTCGTCTCCGGCCGTTAAGAGTGTCGCGGCGGCTGCTTTAGGCGGACGACGACCAAAGAGAAAATAGCGCGGAGGAGGCCGCCCACATTTACGACATTGAAACCCCGTCCGTAAATGATCTGGAATCAACAAGTTAAATACTAGACTTGAAATTCAATCAGTGGTACAACGTTCTAGCGATGCAACGATTAGGTTTGACAACTTGAAAAGCTGAAAGGGCCAGTCGATCTTTGGCGGATCAACTAGCCCTGTAGTTTCAGTCTTCTTCGCGTTGTCTGTAACCGTGCAAGGGTAGAGAGCAAACACGTTGAAGCGACTAAGACAAGGGAAAGTACTATAGGTTCTATAGATACGTCAACGCTCCATTTCGGGCGTCTCCTAAGTTAAAGCCCCATATTCAACCAACCGCCATCTACCCTTTGCACAATAGAAACGGCGCTCGTTTCTACCGTGTTTAGGCCGCGTTGGGCTCTCTAATCCCGACTTAACTGAGGAACAAACTATTATGGCTAAGGAAGGCGATTCATTCGCAGTGGGTACGATCTGCCCTGAGACGGGGCGCTACAAGCACTCTGCCTGTTCGAACACCGAGATTTACAACAAGGGGAATAAGTTTGCCCCTTGTGCCAACTCGTCGTGTCCGACCAAGGGAGCTAATTGGATTCTGAAAGACAAGCTCACCTAAAGGGCGGCAGTCGCGTAAGTTTGAGGGTGGCACAGTGAGAACCGTGTCACCCGTCAAACTTAGAGCGCATTTTTGACGCGGTGTTTTTCCAGATAGCGAGCGATCTCATAGTCGGAGTAACCAAATACTTTCCCAGTCGTCCATATCGCAGTTGCCGATGCCTTGCCGGAGTAGTCGAGCATCTTCTTAATAAGAAGCTTCGCCAGCGGGTAGCGATACACGTATGCCGTGGCGCGATCCTCAGACTCGTCTACTATCAGCTTGCAGCCCTCGGTTCTCACGGTTTTCTTCACCAACGGTAGTAACTCCCTATTGAAGCCAAAGGCACCTACCAGTTTTGCGCCAGTCCGGACTTGCTCACAGTAGACCTCCGTCTTGCCAACGAGGTAACCCGTCACGTAACCATTTTCGAAGCTCTTATCGGACTCTTGCATCAAGTTTAATAAACACCTAATAGGCCACGAGGTTTTGGGTCAGGTTTCATGGGTTGCGGGTCAACTTAGGGTTTTAGGGCAAAGCCTGGGCGCTGTTACCGGAGTGAACAGTGGATACCGGGGTGGCACTTGGGTATGCACTGACACCTGGGTGTACAGGCAGGAGCCATTAAGTCGGTTTTGTTGTTAATTCCGCAGAGATTCCCGTTACGCCCCGTGTTTCTAACGCGGCTCCCGCGGAAGAGGCTGGAAGTTGGATATTGAGTAGTCAGTTTCAGCTTCTTAACTTACAGATTCTATCAACCCGCCTCTAATAGCTCCTAAATTCAGAAATACTTGAACTTGCGTGGGTTCGTCAGGCCACTTGTTGGCATTGGCACAACTGTTGTTATGTAACTGGTCATTCAGACAGTAGCAGTAAGAGAAAGTAGAGAACAGCCCCAATGATTAGCCTAGTCCAAGCCAGCACCGCGACGCCGCAAAACAAATTCAGCACCACCGAGATGGTCGCTTCGATGATGCACAAACTCTCGCCCGAACTTATCAACACGATTTGTTCGCTCGGCGTTGAGAATCGCTACTCGGCGATTGCGAACTACGCAGATTTCCTGAACGGCGCGCAGATGCACTGCACCAGCTCGACCACCGACCTTGGCGTGAATGCCGCGCGCAAGTGCATCCAGGAATGGGGCGGCGACCCGTCGCAAATCGGTTTGCTGGTGGCCGCGACAAACACGCCCGATCAGATGCTGCCGTGCCTGGCTTCGGAAGTGATGGGCCGCACTCATGGTTTGCTGCCGCGCAGCATGAGCACCGTGAGCATGCAGTCGCAGGGGTGTTCAGTGATGTTGAAGTCGGTGGAAGTCGCGCAATGGTACCTGGCGGCGAACCCGGGCAAGATGGCGATGGTGCTGATGTCCGAAGCGCACACGCCGCTCGCCGGTCCGCTCTACCGCGATGAGTATTTTGGTTTTCGCGAAATCGCCCGCATGCGCAAGAGCGGCCAGATCGACGATGCAGCTTTCGAACAACAACGCATCGAGACCGCGCTCTTGATTCAGATGATGTTGTTTGGTGACGGCGCGGTTGCGATGTTGCTCGGGCAAGATGTTTCAGGCAAGCCGGCCTTTGGTCCCATCGCCCACCTGACGAACGATTGCCCGGACGACATGAACCTGCTGACGATGATCAGCAACAGCTCGCACCCGTCGCTGAAAGGCAGACCGCAGTATTTCATGCGTCCGTCGGTCCCGGCTCGCGGCGCTCACTACGCCGTCGCCACCGTTAACGACGTGTTGCACAACCCGAATTCGCCAGTGTCGGACATCAGCCAGGTTGACGATTGCCTGATTCACACCGGCAGCAAGAAGATCCTCGACGGTGTCTGTTCGCAACTGCACCTCGACACCGATTCGACCAAGGTTGAAAAGTCCTACGACGTCCTCGAGAACTACGGAAATCTTTCCAGTGCTTCCACCGGTTTCATGCTGGCGGGCAAGAAGGAATGGTCCGGTCCGACGATGGTAGTTGGTTTCGGCGTGGGTTTCACCGCCAGTGCGGGATTAATGAGCGTGAATTAGAACAGTAGGCAGTAAGCGGTAAGCAGCAAAGCAACAGGGGAAGAAAGGAAACGGCAATGACGAACTCGACAACGACATCGATGCAAAGCGAAAACGAAAATGTTACTCGCGGCATTCGCAAGAATTCAGACGCCGCGCCCATGGTTATCACGCGGCTGTCCGGCTGGATTGACGTTAACGAAATGAAAGCAGAACGGCGCGGCTGGATCATCCCCACCCGAATTCATCAGTCGGCGAGGTAATTGATGCAGCGAAGGTCATCAACCATGGTGCTCTCATACCCGCATGGAGAAGACTATCCTGCGACCAAGCGTTCGATTACGGAGAAGGCCATGGAATTCGAGGGCGTCGGAGAGATCATCGCGTCGCGGCAACTCTATTACTTCGACGAGAGTAATCGAAAGCGCCTCGTCAGCGTCTTCGTCGGCAAGCCTCAACCCTCAACGGACGCCAGAGACTACCAGTGTCTCTTTCAACTCATCGGAATCGGCCACCAAAAGACACAGGTCGCCCGCGGCCATGATTCCATACAGGCCCTGCAGTCGGCCCTGATCCTGGCGGCCGCCAGTTTGAATCACCTTAATGAAAGACTTGGGCGGAGGTTGGTTTGGGAAGGCGGCGTGAAAGGTGAATTGGGTTTTCCCTGATTACAATCATTGCGCCAGCAAGGCCGGTTCCTCGATCTTAACTTCAGCCTCACTACACACCTTGGCCAACATTGCAGTCACCTGCTCGAAAGCAAAAGGTTTTCCGATGATCGCATCAACCAGATTTTGTTCGCCGGAAGGCGCTGTGGCCGTGGCGCCATAACCGGTGACGAGTACCACCGGAACATCCGGTCGTGCTTTTCGAATCGCTCTGGCAGTTTCCCAACCGTCCATCTCCGGCATTGCTAAATCGGTAAACACGACATCGAAATTATCGGTGGCGATCTTTTCCAACGCCGCGCGCCCGCTGTCGACAGTCTGAACATCGTGAGCCAGCGCGGCCAAAATCTCTGCTAACGTTTCGCGGACGAATTCCTCATCGTCGATCACCAGGATCGACAGTCGTCGCGTGATGGCGGTTGTTTCCGCGACTTCGTTCGCTTCGCCCTGGCGTTGTGCCAACGGCAAATCAATGTTGAAAGTGGATCCTTTTCCTAGTTGTGACTCCACTGCAATTGCTCCTCCATGACGCTCGATAATTCCATAACTCACTGCCAACCCCAGGCCCGTGCCATGAACGCCCTTCGTCGTGTAGAAGGGTTCGAAAATGCGTTCACGAATTTCTTCTTTCATGCCCGTGCCGGTATCGGCAAAACGTAATCTGATTTGCTCACCATCGCGTTCGCAGCTGAGCTTTAAGCCGCCGCCGTTGGGCATCGCGTCAACCGCATTGACGATTAGGTTCACAAAGACTTCGCGCAGCTCTGACGCGTTACCCAGGGTGAAACATTCGGGCTCGGCGTTCAACGTCACGTCGATGTCGATGCCGGCAGCCAGCGCTTCGTTCTGCCAGCGGGTGCGCGTGAACTCAATTGCGTCGCGCAGGAGATTTCCGACGTCGAGCATCTCAAGTTCAGTCGCTACCGATTTGCGGGCGAAGGTCTGGATACGACGGACTGTCGCTGCGGCGTCTTCTGCGGCGGTCACGATGATCCCGAGACTGCGCAAAAGTTCTTCGTCTTTCACACGCCGCAGGATCAACTGAGCGCGACCAAGAATTGCGGCCAACGAATTATTGAAATCATGCGCCACACCCGATGCGAGTTGACCCAGAGCACGCAGCTTGTCCGCGCGCGCGGCGCGATCGCGCTCTTCTTTCTGCTCGGTAATGTCGTGGGCAATGCCAAGGACGCCGGTGGTCTCGCCGTCGACGATGATCGGCGCAGTATTGATTGCCGCGAAGCGAACCTTTCCGTCACTCGCAATGTAACGAGTTTCGAAACTTTGCGCTTCGCCCTTGACTGCCTGAGCAAATCGCTGCCGGCGCATTTCGCGATCATCCTCGTGCGTCCGCTCGAGGAAGCTGTGACCGATAAGATCTTCGAGCTGGTAGCCGGTCATTTCGAGCATGGCCTGATTGCACCATTTGTAGTTACCCTGAAGATCCATGGCATAAATCGCTTCGCGGGCGCTCTCCATAATGTTCTGCAGCAGCGATTGCCGTTCGCGCGCGACCGCTTCGACCTTGCGCAATTCCGAAAGGTCGCGAGCCGTAGCCACCGCGCCGATTGTCTGGCTGCGCTCATCCAGGATCGACTCAACGGTCACCAGCACGGGCCGATTCAGATGCACCGGGACAATTTCCATGTTGATGCTGACTGACTCGCGCAGCGCTTGCTCGACGATGCAGCCGATGCCGTTCTCAGTTCGCAGAATGTCGCAGCATTTCTTACCGAGGAGCGATTCGGGTGGCGCCTTGTCCATGGCTGCTCCGGCGCGATTCACACGCACCAGCCGGCCTTCGCCATCGAAAATGAAAATGCCGTCGGACATCGCATCGAAGGTCGATTCCCATTGCATCTTGGCCTGCGCGACCATTTCGAATAATTCGGCCTGCGCGATACCAGTGCCTAATTGTGAGGCCACGGACTTAACCAACAGGACTTCGTCTTCAGCCCAGCGACGAATTCTTTCGGCGGTAATCACGCCCCGAAATTCGCCATTGACCGTCAAAGGACATTCAATGTGAGACCGTTGTCCAGTCAGGAGGGCATGGGCCCGCACCCGATCGGCAAAGTCGGTCCCGCCGTCCGGAAGCTTGTGGGCATCGTTGATGACCACAGGTTCTTCATGCGTCAGAAAATACTCACGCAGCGAATTCTCATAATCCTCATCGGACGAGTCGAGGTTCTCGTATCCCCCGGCGACGTACTCAGCAGCCGGAGATGACGTTTTACCGTTGCTATCAAACAATCGCACGCGCACTCGAGAAGCAGAAAGCACCTGACCCAATTCGTTCGAGGCAGTACTAAGCACGTCACTCAGACTTAGAGACGCGCGGATGGCGATACTCAGCTTATTTACCAGAGCTTCGCGCATCGAGGTCGCTTCGGCCTTCTCATACAGTCTGGCTTGACGCACGGCGATGCCGGTTTGATCGGCGACGGCTTTGGCAACTTCGATATCGCTGTTGGTCCAGTGGTGTAACTCTCTGGTGGTGGAGAGCGCGAACACGCCCAGCAGTTCATCATCTACCATGACGCCAACGTACATGATTGATTTGACGTCCATCTTCATGAGGAATTGTTCGTACGCCGGCCTGATCCGCTCGTCGTTTCTGACGTCGTCAAACGCGAGCAGGCCGAATCTCTCGATGGCGCTACTCAATCCCTGCAACTGGGGAAAATCGAAGTCAGTTAATGCCGGGCCTACTTCGGGAATGTGGTATTCGGCCGCCGCCACCACGCGACCCGTCTTTTCCATATAGAGCGAACAACGATCGACTTCGAGGTGCTGCCCTAACTCATTGACCGCGGTGTTGAATACGTCAGAAACGTCGAGAGTGCGGCGGACCGCCTGCGAGATTCGATTGGTGACCGCGACCCGTTCGGCCTGTTGATGAAGCTGACCCTGGGCGCGCTTTTGTTCAATGGCCAGGGCCGTCTGGCTGGCGATCGAAGTAAGCAGTTCGAGATCCTGCTTCGAATATGCATGCTCATCCTCGTAATGCTGCACTACCAACACGCCCATCGTGCGCGATTCGGTGCGCAACGGAACGCCCAGCCAGGACGCGGCCGAGGTGCCGCTTTGCTCAACTTCACCACTGTCGATCATTTGCTGAGTCAATTCCTTGTTGAGCCACAAGGACTGACCCGTCTGCATTACACGACTGGCGAATCCTCTTTTGCCAACCGGCAATGGCGGTGGCGCGGAGTCTTGCTTATCGCGCCAGAATTCGAAATGAAGCAGATTCGTAGCGGGCTCATGCAGCGCCACAAAACAATTTTCGGCATATAAGACTTTGCTGATCGAATGATGTACGAGCCTCAGCAATTCGCCCAGCGTGGGCGTCGTGATCACGCCCTGGACGATCTCGAAAATCGCATCGCGCTCCAATTCCATGCGTCGGCGTGAGGTGATGTCGCGGTCAGCGCCGCGATATCCGATCAGATTATTCTCAGAATCAAACACCGGCACGCCGTTCGATTCCAGATATCGATAGCCGTTGTGTTTGTGCTTCCAACGCAGGATGCGTCCCGACCAGCCACGCTGTTCCTTAATCAGTTGCGGGAGTGTGACTTCAATTTCCGCGCGATCTTCCGGGTGCAGGAAGGCAAATACATTGGCCTTCAAAATCTCTTCGTGGCCGTAACCCAGGATGTGAGTAATCGCCGGATTGCTGTACGTGTAATTGCCGGCCACGTCGATCGCCCAGATCCACTCGTTGGTAGTTTCGACGATCGATCGGAATTTCTCTTCGCTTTCCTTGACGGCCTCTTCGGCGGCTTTGCGGTCGGTGATATCGCGCGCCATTCCCTGCACGCCGACCGGAACACCGGCTGAATACATTAGACGCGTGCTGACTTCGAGAGCGACGCGGCGGCCATCTTTCGAAAAAATGTCGAGTTCGTAAACGGTCGCAATCTTTTCTTCGGTCTTGCGGACGAGCATCTGGCGGGCGATGTCGACGGAATTCGGCGCCAGCACATCCACGATGTTCATCGTCAAAGCTTCCTCACAGGTGTAACCGGTGACTAACTCGCCGGCTTTGTTGAGGGAAGTGAAGTTGCCCTTGAGATCGTGCGTGTAAATAATATCGTTCGCGTTTTCGATAAGTTCTCGATAGCGAACTTCGCTTTCAATCACCGCCGCCTGCGCCAGCTTTTGCTCGGTGACGTCCGTGGCCATCACGAGATAGGCGCGGCGACCCGCAAAATCCAATCGATGCCAATTCACGTTGACGTCGATGATCGTCCCGTCCTTCTTTTGATGTTTCCAGATGCCGGCCGCGGCCCGGTCACCTGTGTTCGCGGCGACGTACGACATGAAGTTGGGAATCTCAGTCTGGGGTCGAATGTCGTGCGCGCTCATCCGCAGAAATTCTGCGCGTGAGTAACCGTAATGATCGATGGCCGACTGGTTCACGGCGAGGAAAGCCAACGTGCTTTCATCGCAAAGGTACATCGGGCAGGGATTCGATTCGAACAGCAGACGGTATTCTTCGTTCTGTCGCTCCAGCGTGACTTCCGCGAGCCGGCGGTCAGTGACGTCACGGACTACGCCGCGCACCGCCACACTGTTGCCGCGAGCATCGCGCTCGATGGTCACAATGCCTTCAAGATAGCGTTCTTCGCCGAGAGCATTTTTTAAACAATCGGTGAATCGGATCGGCTCAAGCGATTTCACCTGCTGCATTTCTGCGATGTCGCGCGCAGCGGCTTGCTCACCAATCAGCAGGCTGAGTGGCTTGCCGATCAGTTCAAATCCCGGCCGGCCGAAAAACCGCGCCCCGGCCTCGTTGATGTTGCGGATCATCCCGTCCATGCCGCGGGTATAGATGATGTCGGCGGCCTGCTCGACAATGTCGCGATAACGGCGCTCGACCCGATGTCGTTCGATCAAGCGCGCCACCTTCACCAGCAGCTGGTCCGGACGGAAAGGTATCTCAAGATAATCGTCGGCGCCGGCTTCGAAGCCTTCCAACATCGCGGCTTCTTCTTTGCGGATTCCACTGGCGAGGAGGACGGGAATGGTTGAGGTGTGATGGTTCTTCTTAAGTCGGCGACAAAGTTCGATCCCATCCATGCCGGGCATCACCACATCGCTAATCACGATTTCCACCCGAAGCGTGCGGGCAACGTCGAGCGCGCGCTGACCGTCTTGCGCCAGGAAGACTTGGTAACCTTCCGGTTCAAGCATGTCGCGCAATAGATCTAACTGAACGTGATCGTCGTTGACGATCAAGACAGTCGCAGGATTATCTGCAAGCGTTTTCATCTGCGAAATGATCCGCTGGAAAAGCCGGGACGGAGACGTGGAAGACGACGAATTCAGGCGTGAGGCCAAGGCTCAATCACCACTACGGTGCGAGCCTGACAAAGTATAGCAAAGGCCAACTCTGTTTGTCACTACCTATAAATCGCTGAAAAGCTAGGGTTTTTTCGGTTTCTGCGGCGTTTCTGGGGTAGCGGACTTGGCAAAGTATCCTGGCCGATAGTTGAGTTTGAGGTTCTCTCGACGCAGATCGGGATTAATAAGTTCTATGTTGACGCGCCGGTAAGAACCGTCGCGCGTCTTGTTTGAGGAGGAATAAGCGATGAGGTATCGCTCACGCAGGTCTCGCTGGATTTGGGCGAAGGCGTTCGTCAGATCCTGTTCGTTGCGTGGAAAGAAAGCGCGGCCGCCGGTGGTCTCGCTAATCTTCTTCAGGGCGCCTTCGTCGATGCCATACGTATATCGATCACCGATGCCGATCGAGTAGATCAAGGCATCTGCTTTTAACGCCCGGTTGATGGCTTCCTGCATGCGCACCTGGCTGATGGTGTCCTGACCGTCGGTCAGCAGGATGATGGCCCGGCGCGTGTGTTCCGCGGATCCCTCGAGCAATTCGTTTGAGGTGGCCCAAATCGCATCCCAGATGGCGGTTGAACCGGCGAGCGTTTGCTGGGTCCCGGAAATTGGAGGTGTGCCGCCGAGCACAATACCGCCACCAAGGTAACCAGCGGGTGGGACAAAGCGCACATCGTCGATAGCTCTACGCAGACGACCCATGTTTCCGGTGAGTCCCTGTTCCAGGGTTACTTCGCCGGTGAAGGTCACGATGGCTGCTTCATCTTTGTCGGCGCGTAGCACGGACTCAAGAAACTCCCGCGCCGCTCCTTTTTCCTCGGGCAGGGTACGTTCCTCTGAGCCGCTGCAATCGATTAGGATCGCCAGCGACAAAGGCAAGTCGCTGTTTGGCTGGAACGTGAAGATCTGCTGCGGCACTCCGTCTTCAAGCACTCGCACGTCTTCTTTTTTGAGCGTGCTGACGAAGCGTTTTTGCTTGTCGGCAGCGGTGAAGAAAATATTCGTGAGGTTCGTCTCAACTCGCACAACATCGTCCGAACTCAACGTGATTTCATCATTGGGTTTGGGTGGCGTGGGACTCGGTTGAGCGACTGCATCAACGGTGCGGGCGACGCTGTCTTGTGCGAACGACGAGCGTGAAAGGTGGACCGGCAGGGCGATGCCGGCCAAAACCAAAATCACCAAAATCCAGATTCTACTTCTAGTTCGCTGCTTCATTTTGCCGTCACGCTATCGGCTATGGCCTTGTAGCCTCGCTTCGTTCTCAACTTGTATTTGTCGTTTGCGCCGCTGAGTTTGACGTCGACTTTCCGATAACTGCCGTCGTATTGATTGTTGGTCGGACGATATGTGATCAGATACTGGGACCGCAGTTCATTAGCAATCTTGGTAAACGATCTCTCCAGCGCCAACATGTCACCCGTGAAGAAAGCTATCCCGCCCGTTTCGTCACACAGGCGCTCCAGGCTTTTGTCACCGTGGTCTTTGACGGTTCCCGCTTCGACGCCGGGAACGGAACCCGACAGACCAGCCTTCGTTGAGATGGCGAAGATCGTGGTCTCCGTGCGTTGGGCAATATCGATCGCGTCGTTGATGTCCGCGCGGCTGTAAGTGTCGTCGCCGTCAGTGATTATTACGAGAGAGCGCCGTCCCTGCGCCGAACGCATCTTCTCATCACAAAACTGCCAGATGGCGTCGTACAACGCGGTCTTCTCGCCGGTCTTCTTTACGGCGGACACCGCGCGATCCAGAAGCTCGAGACGATCTGTAAAATCCTGGCGCAGTGTAATTTGATCGTCGAAGGTCGCAAACAGCACGCGATCGCGACGCGGTCGGACGACTGTCTGAATAAAATTCATTGCCGACTCTTGTTCAAATTTTAATTTGCCGGCGGTAGAAGGCGAGGTGTCCATCAGCACGCCGACATAAAGCGGCAAGTTGTTGTTTTGTTCGCTGGTGAACGAATCGATCTGCTGAGGGACCTTGTCTTCGAATACTTGAAAGTCGCTTTGGGTCAGTCCCGGTATGAATTGACCCTTCCTGTCCGTCACCGTGATGGGCAAGCGCACGCGGCGAGTGGTGACTGTTACCCTCTCAGATTCAGGTGTGGGCGAGGGTGCCGCCGCAGGTTTCTGCGGATTTGACTGCGCCCCCGCAAACGCGAATGGCAGCATCAGGATGCCCAACAGAATGAGATACGCGAACCTTTTCATTGCTCGATTTTAGAACCGAGGCTGCAATTTCGCCGACGCGGATTCGATGCCGGCCTGCGCAAACTCAGTTGCCCTTTCTGTGCCCACAATGCGGGCAAATGCTTATAGTTTGTCGATTTTGGCTGCTAAAACAAAGTCGCTTTCTGTCAGCCCATCGATCTTATGTGTCCAGATCGAAATGTCGGCTTTGCCCCAGCCGAAGCAAATGTCCGGGTGATGTCCCTGCGCTTCAGCCAATTCCCCGATGCGGTTTACAAACTCGAGTGTCTCGCGAAAGTCCCCAAACTTGTAGGTTCGTTGCAAGTGATGTTCATCAACAACCCGCCAATCGGGAATTTGCGCGGCCAACGGTTGAATCTCCGCGGCCGTTAGCGCGGGGACGCCTCCGCGACACGGTACGCACTGGCGGTCAGCTAGATCAGTCATTAATCCCCCAGGTTTGCTGCGATAACTTGCATTCAGATTATCACAGCTCGACTGACCTTTCCCCTCTGTCGGACGCCGCTTGCTGACTTCTGTCGATGCCTCTGCGATAATGCAACCAACCAAGCCCCGGAAAACGATCAGCGTCAACGAATGATGAGCGAAGCTATGGAAAAAGTGCGCGGCGTGCGCGAGTTGCCGATCTTTCCGCTGCCGGTCGTACTGTTTCCCGGAATGCCGATGCCTTTGCATATCTTCGAAGAGCGCTATCGAAAGATGTTGAGCGACATTCGCGCCGGCAATAATCTCTTCGGCTTGTCGTATTTTGATCCGGCAGCATCGGATCATGAAGTGCCACCGGCGGGACATATCGGATGCGTGGCGGAAGTGGCTGAGACGCAGGCGTTGCCAGACGGCCGTTCCAATATTCTGGCCGTAGGCCTGGTGCGTTATGAGATCGAAGGGTACATCGAACGTGGCGACCAGTACCTGGTTGGACGGCCGCAATATTTCGAAGATGAAGACGAGGGAAATCCATCGCTGTCGTCTCAATCTCAGGACGTGGCCACGATGTTCATGCGGGTGGCTAATTCGATTCGCGCCATCAACGACGAGCGTGGCAGTCTGCCGGACATCAGCGACACAGATCCACAGCGACTTTCATTTTTGGTTTCAGCCGCAATGGAAATTGAAGTCGATCAAAGGCAGGAGTTGCTGGAATTGAGATCAACTGCTGAGCGCCTCGGTCGCTTGCGTGATTTGCTGGCCAAGGTGGTCGGCAACTACGAAGAACGCGCGCGGTTGCATTCCATCGCCAAGCGCAACGGTCACGGCGGTAAGAAAATCGAGCTAGAGTAAGTCACCGACGGTAAGCACGCCCCTGGCGCGCTGCCTTTGAACCATAGTCCGGCACGCCATAGTCGTGCGTATCAACTTCCGCAGATGGTTTCAAGCAGTACTCCTGATTCACTGACGGTTCGGGTTCTCTTTTTCGGCGCCGCCCGCGACGTCGTCGGCGCGGAAGAGATCGGATTAGAGCTGCCGGTACCGTCCACCGCCGCCTCTGCTCGGGAAGAGGTGCTAACGCGTTACCCGGGTTTGCAGGGTTTCGGTAAGTCGCTACTGTTCGCGGTCAATCAGGAATACGCAGAGCCTGATCGTGAGATCAAGGATCGTGATGAGTTGGCTGTCTTCCCACCAGTCAGTGGTGGCAGCGACTCATCGGCAGACTTCTTTGAGCTAACAACCGATCCGATCGATGTGGGCGCCGTAGCGCGCCGCACCATCCTTCCGCAATGCGGCGCGACGGTGACGCTGGACGGTTATGCGCGCGAATGGACGAGAGGCCGTCGCACGCTTTACCTCGTTTATGAAGCCTATGCGCCGATGGCCTTGAGCGAAATCAGGAAACTGGGTAGTCAGGCCCATGAAAAATTCGACATCGCCCAGATCGCTATCGTTCACCGCACCGGTCGCCTGGAAATTGGTGAGACCAGCGTTGTGATCAGCGTCGGCGCGCCCCATCGCCGCGCGGCGTTTGAAGCCTGCGAATGGGCCATCCGCGAACTCAAACGCACCGTGCCAATTTGGAAGAAAGAAGTGTTTGAAGATGGAGAGGTTTGGGTGGAAGGCGAGACTCACGCTAAACAGACCGAAGCACCAACCTGAGTTTTACTCGATGTGCGGCGCCCGATTCGCGGCGTACTCTCACTGAAAGCAAAAACTAATCGGGCCACACTTTAATCAAGTGCAGCCCGATTTCGATCGACTTGAGGAGCTATTAAGCCTCTTCAGTTTCCTCGTCCGCTTCGACCACTGAGGCGCTCGTTACCTTATCGCCTTCGTCGGTCTTGATCAGGCGCACACCCTGGGCGCTGCGTCCGGTCTTGCGGATGTTGTCGGCTTCCAGGCGAATCAGCTTTGCCTGTTGAGTAATAATCATGATCTCTGAGTCCGCGTCCACCGGAAATACCGCGACTACCTTCCCGGTTTTCTCGGTCGTCTTCATGTTGATAACGCCTTTGCCGCCGCGCGATTGCAAACGATAAGTCGAAATCGGTGTTTGCTTGCCATAGCCCTGTTCGGAGACCGACAGCATCTTTTCACTGTCATCTGACGAGACGGCACAGAGTGAAACTACGAAATCGTCCTTGCGCAGATCGATGCCGCGGGTGCCGCGCGTCGCACGTCCCATGGGGCGCGCATTCTGCTCCTCAAAGCGAATCGCAAATCCATTGTGCGTGGCGATGAAGATGCGCTTCGTGCCGTCAGTCAAAACCACGTCGAGCAGTTCATCGCCTTCATCAATGTTGATGGCGATGATTCCGTTCGAACGAATGTTCTGAAAATCGGCCAGCGATGTTTTCTTGATCACGCCTTTGCGCGTGACCATGAGGACATATCGTCCTTCCGCGAATTCTTTCACCGGCACCACGCCCGCAAGTTTGCGGTCGGACGGGATCTGGATCAGGTTCACGATCGCTTTGCCCCGCGACGCGGCCGCTGCGTCCGGCACCTCGTGCACCTTCATCTTGTAAACCAGGCCGTCATCGGTAAAGACCATCAAATAGGCATGGGTCGAAGCGATGAAGAGATGTTCGACAAAATCTTCGTTCTTGGCCATGGCGCCGAAGCGGCCTTTGCCGCCGCGACCCTGGCGCGAATAAGTCGTGACCGGCGTGCGTTTGATATAGCCGCTCTTGGTCACGGTAATCGCTACGTCTTCATCGGCAATCAAATCCTCGATGGTGTACTCAGTTCCTTCGTCGGTGATTTCCGTGCGGCGCGCATCACCAAACTGCTCTTTGATCTCTTCGAGTTCCTTCACGATCACGGCGCGCAACGATTGCTCGTTCGCCAGGATTTCTTCGAGCTCTGCAATCAGCTTGATGATCGATTCATACTCATCGATTATTTTCTGGCGCTCGAGCGCCGACAGCCGCCGTAACTGCAAATCGAGAATCGCCTGCGCCTGGATCTCAGAAAAAGCCAGGCCCTCCATCGCCTTCCGGAGCCTCGGCAGATACTTGTTGAGCGGCTCGTTCGAGGGAATGCCTTTCCACGCTTTCACTTCGCTGGTGGTGGCGAGATTACCGGTCAACCAGGTCCGCGCTTCATCTACCGACCGCGAATTGCGAATCAACGTGACGATGTAATCGAGCGCGTCGATGGCTTTGGTCAAGCCCTCTAAAATGTGAGCGCGCGCTTTGGCTTTCTTGAGTTCGTATTCCGTGCGGCGCCGGACAACTTCGCGGCGGAAGTCGATAAACGCCTCGAGCATCGACTTGAGCGGCAGCACGCGCGGCTGGCCGTTGACGATGGCGAGGTTGATGATGCCGAACGAGGACTGCATGGGCGTGAGCTTGAAAAGCTTGTTCAGCACGATTTGCGGGATGGCGTCGCGTTTCAATTCCACCACCAGACGCATGCCGTGACGGTCGGATTCGTCGCGTACCTCGGCGATCCCTTCGATCTTTTTTTCGTTGGCGAGTTCGGCGATCCGTTCGTGCAGCTTTGCTTTGTTAACCTGAAAAGGAATTTCCGTGATGATGATGGCGTCACGTTCCTGCGTGCCCCGGCCAATGCGATCGATTGAAGCCCGGGCGCGCATTTGCACGATGCCGCGACCTTCGAGATATGACTTGCGAATCTCTTCTCGTCCACAAATGAAGCCGCCGGTGGGAAAGTCCGGACCCTTAACAATCTTCAAGAGTTTCTTGGGATCGATTTCCGGTTCCCGAATAATCGCGATGGTGGCGTCGACGATCTCGGTCAGATTGTGCGGCGGAATCTTCGTCGCCATACCCACCGCGATCCCGTCTGAACCATTGACCAGCAAGTTGGGAATGCGCGTCGGCAGAACCGTGGGCTCGTGTAACGACTCATCGTAATTTGGTTGGAAGTCGACAGTTTCCTTTTCGATGTCGGCGAGCACTTCGTTTGCCACGCGCGCCATCCGCACTTCGGTGTAACGCATCGCGGCCGGCGCGTCGCCATCCACCGATCCGAAATTTCCCTGACCATCGATTAGCGGATAACGCATCGAAAAGTCCTGCGCCATGCGCACGATGGTGTCGTAGACGGCCGTGTCACCGTGCGGGTGATACTTACCGATGACGTCGCCGACCACGCGCGCGCTCTTTTTGTAGGCCTTGTTGTAGTTGTTTCCGAGTTCATTCATGGCCCAGAGCACGCGGCGATGAACGGGCTTCAGTCCGTCGCGGACGTCCGGCAGCGCGCGGCCGATGATCACCGACATCGCGTAGTCCAGGTAGGACCGGCGCATCTCGTCTTCAATACTTACGTGTTGCTTTTCGATGGTTTCCATTAATCAAACCTTTCCGCTACAATCCGCGCTGCCCCACACACATTTTTGCGAGTGGTTTTGCAGCGCAGCTAATCGATTTTTTCGACGCTGATTCTTGATGAATTTGAGTGTTAATAAGAAGTGCGCGATCAGGAAATTTCATGCAGTCAAATTCGCTATCATTTTACCCTGAAACGCACTCCTTCGCAATGCAAGAATTTGCAGAAAAGCCAATAAATTCGCGGCTGTCATGAACAATTGGCCCTCAGTTAGTATTTAGCCTTCGCTTGAAGTTTTCGGGCAACCAAACTGTCGCCGCCAGACAAAAAATCGAATCGATTACGCGAGCGCATGGCGCTGTCGCTGCCGGTGCGGGTCACGTGCCGCGAGACTGTAAGTCATGAATGGGTTGAGATGTCACGACTCGTGGACGTGACTCCGTTCGGCGCGCGTTTGCAGCTAAAACGGCCTACGGAAACCGGTCGCCTTTTGCTGCTGACCATGGCGATGCCGCGACAACTGCGCTGCTTTGATCACGTGGAAGATCAATATCGAGTCTGGTCGCTGGTGAGAAATCTTCGGGCGCTGGATCCGGCCACGCACAAGGGTGCTGTGATTGAGATTGGCGTCGCGTTTGTGGGTAAGCGGCCGCCGGCATCGTTTCTGAATGATCCAGCGACCAGATACGACATTGCGAATCTGCAATCCGGGATGTGGACGGTCCAGGAAGAGTCGGCGGAAGTACTATCGGAAGTTGACCCGACAGACAAACGAAAAGAATCTCGTCACACAATTCCAACGGAAGTCACGATTGAAGTGTTTGGCGCTGCGCGGGAGCCAGTGCAGGTTGAGAGTACCGTCACCGAGAATCTTAGTCGCAGCGGGGCCGCGGTCTTCACCGCGCTGGATCTGGATCGTGGCCGCTTTGTTAAATTGAGCACCCGCGACGGCATTGAAATTATGGCAGTTGTGCGCAACCGAATTGTGGGAGCAGACGGCATTACGCGATTGCATTTGCAGTTTATCGGCAGCGAATGGCCGTTGTGAGCATCGACAGTGACTAAAGAGAAGAAAGAATTCTATTTTCCGCGAGACGTACTTGTGATTGAAATCGATCGGCGGTGCGTGGCCGAGGAATGTCGCGCCAGAAACCAGGTCAGTTTGACCAAAACTGAGGCTATTGGGTACCGTGGCTTCAATTGCGCTGAATGCGAACAATGGAATGACGATCGATTGAGCCAGTCAGAGATGCCCGAGTCATGGCATGACGGCAGTGTCCACTGATTCAATCTAGAGCTACGCGTGAGCCCTACTAACAGCATCGAAGAAACTCCTCAACGCAACGGCGTGCGTCCCTATCCGCCGATGCTGCCGGAATGGGCGCTGCGAATCTGCCGGCCGATTGTCGGATTTATATCGCGTGTTTTTTGGCGCGTGCATTGGCGGGAGACACAACACATTCCGCTGAATGGAGAAGGCATCATCGTGGCGGCGAACCATCAAACCTACATCGATCCATTTTGGGTCGGCGTGCCCATCACGCGGCCGATTCGCTTTCTGGCCTGGGATGCTGCCTTTAGCTGGCCGGTCATCGGATATTTTCTAAAATTATTCGGCGCGTGGCCGCTGCATCTGGAAGGCAGCGATCCCGCGCCCATTAGGCGTTCGCTGCAATGGATCCGCGAAGGCGGCGCCGTCATGCTTTTTCCTGAGGGCGGGCGCGGCAACCCGGACGGCACGATGATAAGGTGCAAACTAGGCGCTGTCAGAATGGCTCTGGAAGCAGGAGTCCCGATTCTGCCGGTTACGATTCGGGGCGGCGAGCGCGTCTGGCCCAACACGTTTCGGTTCCCGCGCATCGGACCGAGAGTGGAAGTCATTTATCACCCGATAATGGAAGTGAAGCAGTGCGAGGATGAAAATGCGCGCGAGTGCGCCCGGCGCGAAACGGAACGGCTGGCTAAGATCATTCAGTCGGCGCTGTAAGCGATTTACGCATTCAGCACCTTTCGCATTTGATCGTGAATCAAGCCGTTACTCGCCACGACGGGCGGATTAAAAATATCCAGAGGCTCGTCGTTATATTTCGATAGGCGACCACCCGCCTCTTCAATAATCAAAGCACCTGCGGCGACGTCCCAGGGTTTCAATCCTTCTTCCCAAAAACCGTCGAATCTTCCGGCGGCCACGTAGGCCAGGTCGAGCGCGGCCGCGCCGTCGCGTCGCACTCCTTGCGCGTGCATGATGAAGCTTGCGAAGTGCCGCGCGAAATCGTTGCGTTGCCGGACATCATAGGGAAAGCCGGTGCATAAGAGCGCGGCCGACAGATTCATGGTGCGCGAAACGTTGATGCGACGGCCGTTCAGTGACGCGCCCTGGCCACGCCCGGCGGCAAACATCTCGTCGCGAATCGGATCGTAAACCACGCCGATTTCCAATCTTCCTTTGTGCTCCAGGGCGATAGACACACAGAAGCACGGATAACCGTGCGCATAATTTGTCGTCCCGTCGAGCGGATCGATGATCCAACGCCACTCACTGTTATCGGTCGAATTGGTGACGCCTGATTCTTCCGCAAGAATGCTGTGACGCGGGTAATAAGTCTTGATGCGATCGATGATGAGGCGCTCTGAAGCGAGATCGGATTCAGTCACCAAGTCGATTTCGCTCTTATTACTGATTTCGATCTTCCGGCCAAAGCGTTCGGCCAGCACCTGTCCCGCATCGCGCGCAGTTTGAATGGCAAAGTCGAGCAAGTTTCTCTGTGTCCTCTGAGTTTCTATTTGAATTTTTTACCACAGAGGAGACTGAGGTACACAGAGGGCGGGTGAACTGGGGTGTAGGGGATTGGGTGTAGGGGGTAGAAAAACTCTTTTCGATACGGGCCGATTGTCGGCACCCTTGCTGAGGCGTCGTTGCTTCGCGCTCAACCAACTTCGCGATGAATTTCTTGGAGACCTCTCTGCGGTCAAACGCGACGTCTGGGAAGTCAACACTCCTTTCTACACCCAACACCCTAACCCCTTCACCCTTAACTAACATAGACGGCAGTTTCACGCTCGCTTATGATGGCGCGAGCAATCTCAGCCAACAACCGGAGCTCAACCATGTCCAAACGAGTCCCCTTTCGATCGAAGATCGCTATTACCTGTCTAATTGTTCTAATCCTATCGGCATCGGGAATTTCTGCGCAAACCGCCCAGACGGAAAAGACGGTGCGTTACTTCGAATCGGTGCGCAACACTCCGGCAAAGCTGTTCGCTTTTCTGGTGCAGCTGCCCAAAGGCGGTGACCTGCATAGCCATCTTTCCGGCGCAGTCTACGCCGAGTCTTACATTCAATGGGCCGCCGAGAGTGGCGCTTGCATTAACACTACGACAATGGCTGGTTCGCTGCCGTGCAAGCCCGGCGACGTGCCGGTCAGCAACGCGCTGACGAATTCTGTGTTCTTCCAACAAATCGTCGATGCCTGGTCGATGCGTAACTGGCAATTGTCAGGAGACACGGGACACGATCATTTCTTTGCGACGTTCGGCAAGTTCGCGGCGGCCACCTATGACCACAACGGCCGAATGTTGGCCGAAGCTGTCACCCGCGCGGCGCACGGACATGTGCTCTACCTCGAATTGATGTTGACGCCCGATGGGAACTCTACGGGGGTGCTCTCAACTCAGATCGCGGCCAACATCAAGTGGGATGGAAACCTGACTAACGGGCTGGCTCAACTGAAAGCCGCCGGCGTCGACAGAACAGTCCCACTCTCGATTAAGAACATCAGCGACGCCGAGGCGGAAAAGAATCGCCTGCTGAAATGCGGCACGCCGCAAGCCGACCCGGGATGCGCCGTTGTCGTCCGGTACATTGCGCAGGTATCCCGTGGCGCCGCGTCGCAGGCCGCCGTGTTCGCGCAAATGGTCACCGGATTTGCGTTGGCAAACGATCCAAACTCGAAAGTTGTCGCCTTGAATCTCGTGCAAGCGGAAGACAGCGCCGGATCGGTGCAGAACTTCAAGACGCAAATGCAGATGCTGCAATTCCTGCGGCCGATGTATCCACAGGCACACCTCAGCCTGCACGCCGGTGAGCTGGCGCCGGGACTGGTCGCGCCCGACGTACTCACATTTCATATTCGCGATTCCGTGATGGTGGCGCAGGCGAACCGCATCGGTCACGGTGTTGATGTCATGCATGAGACAGACGCCGATGGTCTCTTGAAAGAAATGGCGCGGCGCAATGTGGCGGTGGAAATCTGTCTGACGAGTAACGATGTCATCCTCGGCATCAGCGGACGTGAGCATCCACTGGCAACCTACTTGAAGTATGGAGTTCCCGTCGCGTTGGCGACTGATGATGAAGGCGTCTCGCGTTCTGAAATATCGCGCGAGTACCTGCGCGCGGTGCAGGATCAGGGTCTCGGCTATCTGCAACTGAAGATGATGGCGCGCAATAGTCTGCAGTTTTCATTCATGTCGGGCGCAAGTTTGTGGAGTGATGCGAAGAAGAATGTTCCCGTGACGCAGTGCGCCAAGGACTTCACCGCGATGAAGTTGAGCTCAAACGGCTGTAGTCAATTCGTCGAAGCCAGCGAGAAGGCAAAGCTCCAATGGAAATTGGAAGAGGCGTTTCGTGATTTTGAGCAGCGCTGGTGAAGCGGCTCGATTGAGTCCCGGATTATTCGAGCTTGAGTCCGAGGTGGAGCTCGTCGAGCTGTCGCGCATCGACTTCACCGGGCGCATCGATCATCAAATCCTGCGCGGAAGCAGTTTTTGGAAACGCCATCACGTCGCGAATGTTTTCCGTCGGCACCAGCACCATTAGCGTCCGTTCTATTCCTGAAGCAATGCCTCCGTGCGGCGGCGTTCCGTAGCTGAGAGCTTCCAGGAAAAATCCAAATCGCGCCCGGGCCATCTCTTCGGTCATGCCCAGCGCTTTGAAAACCAGCGCCTGCACGTCGCGACGATGAATTCTGATTGAGCCGCCGGCCACCTCGACGCCGTTGATGACCGCGTCGTACGCTTTGGCGCGAATCCCACGAAAGAGCCCGGTCTCGCCATTCACCGCGCGTTCGAACAGCGGCACGTCTTCGTCCATGGGCGAAGTGAACGGATGATGCATCGAGTAGTAACGATCGTCGTCTTCGTGATACTCAAACATCGGAAAATCAGTCACCCAGAGCGGGGTGAAGACGCTTTCGGGAATCAGCTTCTCACGACGCGCGATCTCGTTGCGCAAGGCGCCGAGGCTGGCCGCAACCACGTCTGACTTTCCGGCGATGATTAAGACGGCGTCGCCCTTTTGCGCGCCCACGGTGCCTGCCAGATCGACGACGGTATCGTTGCCCAGTGCTTTCAACAAAGACGATGAGAGCTCATCGCCCAGTTTGATCCACCCCAGCGCGGGCGCGCCGTAACGCTTCGCAAACTCCTGCAACTCGTCGAGCACCTTGCGCGACATCGCCGCGCCACCGCTAACCACAATTCCCTTGATTTGTCCGCCACGTTCCAGGGCTGAGGCATATGGCGCAAAGGTCGTTTCCGCCAGGCGCTCAGACAAATCCTGCAACTCCATGCCATCGATTCGCAGATCGGGTTTGTCCGATCCGAATCGACTCATGACCTCGGCGTAAGTGTAGCGAGGAAACGGAGTCGTCAGCTCAGCTCCGACTAAACTGAAGATACGAGCGAACAATCCTTCGATGAGCTGGTAGACCTGATCCGGCGTCGCAAAGCTCAGCTCGACATCGAGTTGCGAAAACTCAGGTTGGCGATCGGCGCGCAGGTCTTCATCACGAAAACAACGGGCAATTTGGTAATACTTGTCCAGCCCCGCAATCATGCAAATCTGTTTGAAGATCTGTGGCGATTGCGGCAGCGCAAAGAATTTTCCCGGCTGCACACGCGAAGGCACGATGTAGTCGCGCGCGCCTTCCGGCGTCGATTTGATCAGGTTGGGAGTTTCGATTTGGGTGAAACCCTGCTCATCCATGTACCGGTTGATTTCGAGAATCATGCGATGACGCAGACGCAGGTTCGCCTGCAACTGTGGCCGGCGCAGATCGAGGTAGCGATACTTCAAGCGCAGATCTTCGGCGGCCAGCGCGTCGTCTGAAGCATCAAGCTGAAAAGGCAGCGTGCGCGCATCATTAAGAATTATGATCTCGCTCGCTTGTACTTCGACGTCACCGGTGGCGAGCTTCGGATTGCGCGCGCCTTCGTCGCGCAACACAACTTCGCCAATCGCCGCAATCACATATTCACCGCGGGCTTCTTTCGCCTTCGCGTGAGCATCAGCCGCTTTTTCCTGGTTGACCACCACCTGGGTAATGCCGTCCCGATCGCGCAGATCGATAAATGTCAGTGGTCCAAAGTCGCGCCGCTTGGCGCACCAACCCATCAGCGTCACCCGCTGGCCGACATGCTCTGTGCGCAGCGCGCCACATGAATGCGTGCGCTCCCGATTGTTAAGGTTCTCTATCATTGGTTTCAGGTTTCAAGTCTCAGGTTTCAAGTTCACTTGGGGTCGACTTGAAACTTGAAACCTTAAACTTGAAACTTCAATAAAGCACTGTCCCGCCGTCTACATTAATTGCCTGGCCATTTATTCCCCGGCCTTCTTCTGATGCGAGCAAGACTGCCAACGCAGCTACTTCTTCAGATGTTATCAGCCGATTCTGCGGACTCATCGCTTCCAGCATCTTCAATGCCTGCTTTGCGGACTTGCCGGTCCTGGCCACGATGTTCTCGATGCCTTGAGTGGTCATGTCGGTATCTACATAGCCGGGGCAAATTGCGTTCACGGTAATTCCCTGCGACGCCACTTCCAACGCCAGCGATCGCGTCATTCCCAACACCCCGTGTTTCGAGGCGGCATAAGCCGAAATGTAAGGCGCGCCGGTTTTACCGGCAATTGACGCGATGTTGATGATGCGTCCCCAGCCGCGTCCGATCATCTCTGGCAGCGCGGCCTGCGTACAGCGAAACGTGCCGCCGAGGTTCGTGTTCAAATGCAATTCCCAAAACGCCTCGTCTGTCTTGATGAAGACTTCAGACTTTGCAACGCCGGCATTATTCACAACGATGTCCGGTCCGCGACCAAAGTGTAAGCGGAAGGCGTCGAAGGCCTCGCCCACCCATTCCTTGTGACGCACGTCGAGTCTCAGCGGCAAGCAATCGACGCCAAACTCACTCGAGACTTCCTTAGCGACCGCCTTCACCTGTTTCAGAGTTCGCGCGGCCACCGCTACCGAAGCACCTTCGCGAGCAAACGCCATCGCAATTGCGCGCCCGATGCCACGCCCGCCGCCGGTGATGAATGCAAGTCGATTTGATAAGCGCATTAAGGTTCAAGTTTGAAGTTTCAGGTTTCAAGTCTAAGACGGGTACACGTCAAACCGGAAACCTTAAACTTGAAACCTGAAACCGATCTTTATCTTCCCTGAAACTTTGGTGGTCGTTTTTCGAGAAAAGCCTGCACGCCTTCGCGGCCGTCCTCTGATTCGAAACAACGCAGTTGCGCATCTACTTCGTATTGCAGCATCTGCTCAAGCGAATCGTGCTCACCGGCATAGACCGCGTGTTTGGCGGCGGCGATGGATACTGCGGGGGCATCCCGCAGACGCTCCGCCAACTTGCGAGTCTCTTCTTCGAGTTGACCAGAAGGCACCACGCGATTGATCAAACCAAGCTGCAAGGCTTTCTGCGCGTCGATGGCATCACCGAGAAAGAACATCTCCGCAGCGATGTTAGACGGCACCATGCGGGGCAGGAAATAGGTGCCGCCCCAGTCAGGATGGAATCCGAGCTTCACGAACGACTGCGCAAACGTGGCCGAGTCGGAAGCAATGCGAAGATCGCATGCGAGCGCCAGGTTGAATCCAGCTCCCGCACACGCACCCTCAATGGACGCGAGCACCGGCTTGGTCATCTGCCTGATTGCCAGAATCACGCGCCGCGCCGCGCCCAGCAACCGCGCGAACTCTTCCGAGTCACCGCGTTCCACCAGCTCTGCCATGAACTGCACGTCGCCGCCGGCGCAGAACGCGCGACCTTCGCCTCGCAGAACAATCACGCGCACTTCAGGATCGCTGCCGGCTTCCTCGAGCGCTTCCGCCAGGTCACGCCGCATGTAACCGGCGAGAGCGTTGAGTTTCTCCGGCCGGTTCAGAGTAATGGTGACGATGCCGCTATCCTCGGCGACTTTGATGTTTTCTTCGGCCATTGTTTATGGTCTTGTTTAGAGGCCGCCCTCCGGGCCGGCGACGACCAATCTTCGCTCTAAACGAAGCAATCGATCTACTGTCCTTTGAATTCCGCTTTCCGCTTGTTCACGTAAGCGTCTAATCCTTCCTTCGCGTCGACTGACGTGAACAACTGTTGTTGCAGTTCGCGCTCGAGCGCCAGCGCAGATTCGAACGGGATTTCAGCACCGGTCTGCACCGCGCGCTTGATTCGACCGACGGCGCGCGAGGCGCTGCCGGGCGTCGTAAACTGACGCGCATAGTCCATAACTTGATTCATGAAATCCGTGCCATCACTCGCATCGACAATACGGTTGACCAGGCCCAGCGCTTCGCCTTTTTCGAAATCGAACAATTCAGCCGTGGCCATGAGTTCGATCGCTTTCGATTTGCCCACCATGCGCGCCAGTCTCTGCGTTCCTCCGGTTCCCGGCAAAACTCCAAGTGATACTTCCGGCAGGCCCATCTTGCCGGCGGCCCGACGGGCGATGCGCAGGTCCGCGGCCATCGCGACTTCCAGGCCGCCGCCGACGCAGTGACCATTGATGGCGGCAATCACGAGCTTAGGAGTTTGCTCCAAACGATTCAGCGTCTCGTTCGCATGGAGACAGAAATAGTATTTGAATTCCGGCGTGACCTCACTGAGCATCGCGATGTTCGCGCCGGCGCAGAAGAATTTTTCGCCCGCGCCGGTGATCACGATTACCTGGACCGCTTCATCCATCCGCGCTTTAAGGATGCAGGCATCTAGTTGCTGCATCATCTCGTATGAATAAGTGTTCGCGGGTGGATCTTTCAGCGTGATCACCGCGACGCCGGTTTCCACCTGGATGTCGATCAATTGCTTTGCGGTTTGTAAGTCTAAATCCTTTTCTGCTTGTGCCATGTCAATTCTCAAACCAATCTGCGAAGCTTCAGCTTCACGTGAATCGTTTCTGCGTCTCGCTTGAGCGTTAAGTCGTATTCGCGTCCGTCAATCATAAACATGCGACGAATCTCGTCCAGCGAGAATTGCGATGCGGGCCGGCCGTCAATCGCCAGAAGTGTTTCACCGCCCTTGATCCCGGCTTCGGCGGCCGGCGTGTCGGGTTCCAAATCGTCAATCAGATAGGTCGCCAGGTCAGCGCCATCGGCCACCAATTCTAATCCGCTCATGTCCGCTTCAAAAGGATCGTTGAGCCGGCCGTTGGGTTCGAAGGTGATGCGGCGATGCCGCAAATCCACGATCAGCTTGAATCGCCTGAAGATTTGGCCGCCCAGCAAACCGTCGTAGCGGCGGCTTGAATAGTCGCCCTGTTTCGCCAGTGACAGTTTGCCGATCGCATTTGCCAGGTGGACACGGCCGAGCGTGACGCGGTCGAGTCGCGTCGCTAACGCCGCCGCTGTCCCACCGACGCCGCCAAGGTTTTCCTTTCGGGATCGTTTGACCAGCGCCAGGAGACCATGCCGCCGAACAAACGGAGTGTTGATTTGAATGGCTCCTGTTGAGCCGGTGTCGATTTCAAAGACTCCTGAAAAACTGCGATTCGCAAGTTCAAATTTTGCCGCGATCATCGGCAAGCCGTCCTGCATCGTCACCGGAAAAGTTTCGCCGCCGGCAGCAGATTCGTAACTCGCGCCATCGGAAAAACTGAGTTGCTGGTTGGCGTAATCGATTTCGACCACCACGCGGCCAATGATGTCGTTACCGATAATTCCGCTAATCGGAATGCCGAAGTGGGCTGAGAAGGCCTCGTCTATCGAAAGCGTGTAAACGCTCAGACCGGCGACTTCAAATCCTGGAAATTTGATGGCGACGTTGCGCACGCGGCCGGCCTCAGCGTTGCCCGCAGCGCCGGTGGCGACAATTTTTCCACTTGCCTTCAGACCAAGTCCCGCGGCGCGCTTCGTGTCGACCACGGTGTTGCTGGCGCCCGTATCGAAAATGAACCAGAGCGGATCGGAATTATTCACGCGTGCCTGGACGACGACCAGGTGATTAATTAACTCGAACTTGATCTCTTTGGCTGACGAACCGGCTGAGAATTTATGGATCGGACCTGGCGGTTTTGGTTTAGGGCGCGACGATCGTTGAGCCTGGGCGCTGGCCCACACACCGCCGGCGATGAGCACCACGAGCGTCAGCAGTGATCTCCAGATCGACGAAAGTCTTTGCCTTTTCATGTACTAATTGACGGATTTCGAATTCCAGATATTAACCGGCTGGTTGCCGCGACTCCGGCTGGTCGTGATCACGCTGTTCGAGTCCGACACGAAACCGCTCACAAACAGTCGCGTGATGTTGTCAACCAGATGTGAGACTTTCAGTTTGCCCGCCGGGTCGTACCAGTTGTAAATCCAGTTCATCATCCCAAACAACGCATAGGTTGCGACCGTCAAATCGATTCTCGCGGCGGGCTGATGTTGTTCCTGAATCTCGCGCAGGATTTTGCGCGCCAGCTTTGCGTAGCGTTCTTTCTTGGTTGAGACGTGTTTGTGTAAATCGCCGGCGAGCGATTCAGCCTCGTGTGAAAGTACTTTCATCTCGGCCATGTTAGCGGCAAAAAAAGACAGATGGTTTTCAACCAGGATGCGCAGCTTCTCGAGTGGGTCGTCGATGCCTTTAAGCCGTTGTTCGACGCGTTCCAGCACCCGGCCGAAACAATGATCCTGAATTAGAAACAACAGGTCTTCTTTCGATTTGCAGTAGTGATAAAGCCCGGCCAGGCTTACTCCCGTCGCCCGCGAAATGTCGCGCATCGAAGTGGAGTGGTAGCTCTTTTCCGCAAAGATGTGCGCAGAGGTGCGCAGAATGTGTTCGAGCTTTTGATCGTAGCGAGAAGGATCGTTGGTCATCTCTATGGAACACGGGCATCCTTGCCCGCAAAGCGTGCGCCGCACGCTCAAGATTCTCAGGAGCTGGTTCGCGCTTCGCGCTCATGCGGGCAGGATGCCCGCGCTCCGTTCACAATCTTACGTATTCGAACTCGAACGGCTTGCCCTTAATCCCAGTTGCGGGCGGCGCGATCCAATTCGCGATCTTGCCGACTTCCGTCACCGGCTTCATCAAGCTCCCCACGTATTCGCGATCTTCAATGGTGGGCAGCCATTCCGACTCCCTGGCTTTGAATTCTGCTTGCGAAATGAGATTGCCTTCAATATCAAAATGGTGTCCGGCGTACTCACCGACGTGGCGATGAAAACGAATATTCGGCAAGTACAGCCGCTGGCTCAATCCTTCGTCGGCCAGGGCCTTGTTCCAGCGCGCCAAACCCTTCTCGCAATCCTTCACGTACTCGCCGCGCAAGACTTCATTTAAGGCATTTCGCAGCGGTACTTCGCGCGGCACGAGCTTGCCGTTTTCGACGACCATCATCGTGAACGAGCCTTCAGCAGCTACGTGATCCTTATACTGCTCCTGCTCTTTGAATCGACCTTTCAAACCCGCCGCGAAAAAGTCGGCTGAGTTCGAACTGATCTCGCCGCCAAATAAATCGAGCGAGTAGCTGAACCAGAAGTTGATGTACTTCTGAATGATCTCCAGCGGGATACCACCCAGATCGCGCACGTCCTCATTGGGATTCTGCTTCATCAGTTGCGCAGTGCGTTTGACGACGCGACTCAGTCCCGTGTCGCCGACGAACATGTGATGCGCTTCTTCCGTCAGCATAAAGCGGCAGGTGCGCGCCAGCGGTTCGAAACCAGATTCAGCCAAAGCCGACAGCTGATACTTGCCGTCGCGATCCGTAAACATCGTGAACGCGTAGAAATTCAACCAGTCATCGCATGGTTGATTGAAGGCTTCGAGAATGCGGGGCTTGTCGGGATTACCGCTGCGCCGTTCCAGCAAGGCGTCAGCTTCGTCGCGCCCATCACGGCCGAAATATCCATGCAGCAGATAAACCATGGCCCAAAGATGACGACCTTCTTCGACGTTGACCTGGAACAAGTTGCGCAGGTCGTAAAGCGAAGGGCAGGTTGCGCCCAGCCGCCGTTGCTGCTCGACTGAAGCCGGCTCGGTATCGCCCTGCGTCACGATGATGCGGCGCAGCGAATTGCGAAATTCACCCGGCACTTCCTGGTAAGCCGGCGCGCCATAGTTATCGCCAAAACCAACCTTCGCGTCGGGTGCGGCAGGTTCGAGAAAGATACCCCAGCGATACTCCGGCATCTTCACATAATCGAAATGCGCCCAGCCCTCGCTACCGACATCGATGGCCGTTCGCAGCCAGACATCCTTCTGCTGAAAACCCTCGGGGCCCATGTCGTGCCACCAGGAAAGGAAGTTTGGCAACCACTTCTCCAGCGCGCGCTGAAGGCGTTTGTCTCCGGATAGATTGACGTTGTTAGGAATGCGTTCGTTTAAGTTCATTAAATCATTCTCGGTCGTTTAGAGGCGGGCTATTGCCCGCCATCTGGTCAACGTACAAGGCGGGCAGTAGCCTGCTTCTAAACGATCATGTTCTTTTGTAATCGAACTTCGCCTGAGTCGGCTTGCCGTAATTAGTCAAAGCACCATTCGGACCGACCGCGTTCGGTCTTTGAAAGATCCAGTTCTGCCAGGCGGTCAATCGCCCATAAATTTTCGTGTCCATCGTTTCCGGCCCGGCGAACCTCAGGGATGCCTCCATACCGGTCAGCGCATCAGGAGAAAGCGACGTACGTTCTTCGATCGCTACGCGAATCTCGTCTTCCCAATCGAGATCGTCCGGCGCGAAGGTGATCAATCCCGCCTCCTCGGCAGCTTCGGTATCGAACCTGCCCTCATGAGTCAGCACCTCATCCACGCGTTCCGGCTCAGACAGAAAGCGCGACTGCACGCGCGTCAAACCGTTGCTCATCGGTAAGGCGCCGGCGTTCATATCACTGAAGGCAATTTCAATTTGTTCGTCCGGATTGTTCAGCATGTAGCTGCGGTCTGAGGCTAACAGCAGCTCCAACAGATTGCCGGCAAAGCAACTTTTCTCATCAACGATGGCAAAGAAGCTCTTCGCCGTCAGATCAAGCCGCCGTAAAGTCCGGGCCATCTGCAAAATGATTTCGCGCACCAGCCAGTGATCGCAATTTGCGCTGAGCACCTTGTCAACTTCCAGCACGGCGTCAATCTCACCTTCGGTCCTGAGGCAGACCAGCCCAATTTCAGGCTCGTTGACTCGCAGGTACAGTAGCGCATCGTCGAGTTCGCGATATGCTCGCAAAGGCCAGTATTCATCGCCCAGCTTTTGAATTTCATCAGCGGACGTCGGCAGATCAGCTTCAGGACTGTGAACGGTGAGATCGACATAACGCTTGTCGCGATTAAACGTCAGAGAGACATATTTGTAATTGCGAGAGTCTTCAGTTGATTGGAACCGGAGCGGATGCAGCTTGATCCCGCCGTTGTGGCTCAAGATGTTATCTTGCGGCTCGTCACCATTACGCAAATCAACAATTTGCGCTACCCGGTCGTCGATTGCTTCCTGAAACTTGCTCGTAGCAAACGTGTCGTCGATCAAGCCCCACTCTTTTGCGCGTTTGCCTTTCAATCCTTCAGCCAGGGTCGAAAATACATCGGCGCGATCGCGGCGGATCTTTCGTTTATCAACCAAACGCGTGAGACCGCCGGTTCCGGGCAGGACGCCGAGCAAAGGCACCTCGGGAAGTGAAACGGCCGAGTTGCCGTCGTCCACCAAATAAATTTCGTCACAGGCTATCGCGAGTTCATAGCCGCCGCCGGACGCGGTCCCGTTGAGCGCGGCAATGTAGCGTCGACCCGAATGATGTGAATCGTCTTCGATGGCGCAACGCGTCTCGTTCGTAAACTTGCAGAAATTGACTTTGAATGCGTGCGACGAAGTCCCGAGCATGTAAATGTTCGCGCCGGCACAGAAGATCCTCGGCTTCAGGCTGGTCACCACGACTGCCCGGACTTCAGGGTGCTCGAACCGAATTCGCTGGATCGCATCGGCCAGTTCTATATCCACGCCCAGGTCGTATGAATTGAGTTTCAGTTTGTAGCCATCACCGAGGGTTTCGTCTTCCTGCACGTCCATCGTGAGCCTGGCAATTGCGCCATCGATGACGAGCTTCCAGTGGCAATATTGATCGGGTGATGTTTGAAAGTTGACCATGCTGATTGTTCTTTTCGCGTCGTTCGAACGTTCGTTCGGAAAATGGAATAGTAAGAAATTCGGGCAGAATTGGTCAAGTTGGCAGCTGTTTTTGGGAATATCGCGGCTTGATTGGCGGAGGCGTGTAGGAATCGAACCTACCTGAGCCTGCTCTCGCAGTCTCACTAACGGTTTTGAAGACCGCGCCATTCACCAGAACAGATGCGCCTCCGCGAGTCACTGCGTCGCTGCTGGTGAGCGCTAAAGATTAGCGACTTCGGCAAACTTTGTCGAACGGGTCCAGCTAATTTACTTGACGCTCATTCGCCGACATGATATTTCCCGCGGCGAATACGAGCGGTCTTAGTCCCAAGCTTCCGAAACTGCGTACTGCTCACCGCTCACGGCTCACTATGAAAGACTGGATTGCCCTGAACATGACTCCCGGTGTTGGCCCTCGCGTGACTGCGCGTCTACTCGAACACTTCGGATCGGCGGAAGCCATCTTCGATGCGCCGCGCCGCGAGCTGGCGTTGTTGCGTCTGACTCCGGACGCAATCGAAAGCATTGCGAAGCGCGATCTTCACCAACGTGCGGACGAAGAAATTGAGAAGGTGCGTAAACTTGGTGGCGACATCCTCGTGCTTGATGATGGGGTCTATCCGACGCTGTTGCGCGAGACCTACGATCCGCCGGTGACGCTTTACGTGAAAGGCGCTTGGAGCGAATGTCTGGACGCGCCGTGCGTCGCGATCGTCGGTTCGCGCCGTTGTTCGACATACGGGCAGAACGCCGCGTTGATGTTGTCGCGCGAATTGGCCCAACGGGGCGTGACTATAGTTTCCGGCCTCGCGCGGGGAATTGATGCCGCGGCGCATCGCGGTGCGCTGGAAGCCGGAGGCAGAACGGTCGGTGTGATGGGCACCGGGCTCGATCAAGTCTATCCCCGCGATCATAAGAAGCTGGCCGAAGAGATTCTGGAAAAGAAGGGCGCGCTGGTAACGCAGTTTCCGCTGGGCACGCCGCCCGTTTCCGAAAACTTTCCCTATCGCAATCGCGTTATCAGCGGCTTGAGCCTGGGTGTGGTAGTCGTCGAAGCCGCCGAGAATTCCGGTTCGCTCATAACCGCGCGTCTGGCAATGGAACAGAATCGCGAGGTGTTCGCCGTGCCCGGCAACATCACTTCACGCAATTCATTCGGCACGAATTATTTGATCAAGGGCGCGGGCGCGAAGCTGGTCCAGCAATGGCAGGACGTCGCCAGCGAGTTGCCGGCTGAAATTGCCGCGCAAATGCTGCCACCGCCCAGCAGGAAAAAGAGGAAAGGCGCGCTGGTCGATCAGCTGCAACTGACGCCTGCTGATTTGAATGATAACGAGCGGACCATCTTCAAATTGCTCACAACTGATACGCCACTGCAGATCGATACGCTGGCCGAAACGACCAAGCTGTCGATCACGCAATTAACGACCGCCCTACTCACCCTCGAAATGCGCGAATTGATCCGCGCGCTTCCCGGAAAATGTTTTGTGCGGAAGCTGTGACGTGACATCATGGGCGGACATCAATCATGGATAAAGTCGCCGCTCATAACGCCGGACATCTGACACAGATTGAGGCGGGGTTAATCACACGCTAATCGCTTATGACTGTCACCGCGATCTTGGCCACAGTCATTCGACTTATCTGGGGATTGTTCGAATGGCTGCGATTGGTTCGTGAGCCGCGGCTGGGAAAGAACCTTCATGACAAGCATTCGGCGCGTCTCTGGGATGTCGCCACCGTCCTTGAAGTAGGTGGCATAGTGTTGGGATTTGTCGGCGTCGGTCGCCTCCAAACCTCGAGCAATCTAATTGGCTACTTCGGCTTGGGTGCGCTGATCCTCGGAATAGCCATTAGATGGTGGGCGATCCTCACGCTGGGAAAATTCTTCACCGGAAAGGTGACCATTCAATCGGATCACCAACTGGTCCGCACGGGTGTGTATAAGTACGTGCGTCATCCCGCGTACACAGGCGCCTTGCTGGCGCATTTGGGTTTGGGGCTATCGTTCGTGAATTGGTTTACGCTGGGCCTCAGCGTGATTCCATTTGTGATTGCAGTCTGGTATCGCATGCGCGTGGAAGATGAAGCTTTACAAAAAGCCTTCGGCGTTGCGTATCTCGATTATTCAAAGCAAGCTAAGCGACTGATTCCCAAACTGTATTAACTGACTTTGAGCATGCCGAATCGCTACGTCATCTGCGCATCATGCGATGCAATGAATCCGAGCTTCGGCGAGACGTGCGATCAATGCGGCGCCGCTATCGACGGTGCGGCCGAGGAATCAAATCAGCCGGCGGAATCTGTAGTTAAGCGAACCCACTTCCAGCCACCCACCACAATGCGTTTGATTGGCGTCTGGTCAATCGCGCTGCCGAATGTCCTGGCGGGTGCATACATGGCGTTTTGGTTTCCCAGGCATATCGGCGGACTCAAGGGATTCATCGCGTTCTGGTTGACTGTCGGCCTGACCTGCGTCTGGTTTGTTATTTTCTATCAGGTCACGAGGAACTATTTTTTTCCACGGACCAAATCAAACGCTACTGAGACGACCCTCGCTGAATAATCTCAAACGGAATCTTCGTATCGGCGTAAACCTGCCACAACGCCACGCGGCCGTCCTTCACAACCGCTTTCCACGCCGCAGGAAAACGCCAACTCGCGTCTGCTTGGCCTTTGAACGAGCCGCCGGCGAAGCCGAACATGCCGAACGTCTCGCCCTGCGCGAAGATTTCAATCACTTCAATCGAGTACACGGGAAACATTTCATAGTATCCGCGCCAGCCCGCCGTCATGTTTTCTCTGCCCACGACTTCGTTTCCGTACGGGTCGATGAAGCGATGATCGGCGGTCATTAATGCAGCGAGCCCGTCGACATCATGAGCATTTATGCGATCGATGAACGCGAGCACCGTTTCTTTGTTGTTCATAACCCGTGAAATCATCCCAGCCAAACGTGGCAGCAGCGAACGCGCCAACCTTTACTTACCAGGTGCGGCGCAGATAAAACTCGCTGCGTCATTCGGGTCGCCTGTGCCCTTGTATTTCGCTTTCTTCGGATAAGCGCACAAAGGCCGCGTCATCTTTACTCCTTGCGTTGGGTTGCGCTCATCTTTGTACCTGGTCGCAATTAGCTGCTCAGGCGCGACGCCCTTTTCCACCCACTGCTCCAGAGCGCGATAGATATTGTGCTCAGGATCGTCCGAGCTGGCCGCGCCCGCCTGACCGAAAACATTCGGACCCGGGCCGCCGGCACAATGGGACATCCCCGGCGCCATAAACAGTCGCATGAAAGATTCGCTGTCGCGTTGGCCCAGGCGCGTCCGCACACTCTCGAAGTAATGGATCGTGTTCGGAGCCGGGATGGCCGGATCATCCCAACCGTGGTAGAGAATCAGCTTGCCGCCACGCGTCCGGAACGGCTTGAGGTTTGGATCGATGGCGTTGAGCGTCGCGGCCGTTTTGCTTTCAGCTAACTTGCCGGCTTCAGCAAAGTTGAAGGTGTGATAATCCCAGTCCGCCTTGTCGTAAATCATGTTGCTGAAGAATTGAGTGGCAAAGAAGAAGCTCGCGCTGCGATTCGGCTGCGTACCGGTAATCCACTGGTTCCACCCCGAATCTTCGGAGCCGCGGCTGAAACCCGGCGAGTACGATGGGATGCCGTCGTAAATCGACTTCAAGGCGCGCGCTTGCGTTGCAGTCAGGCACGAATCGGAATCCGTTCCCTTGCAAATCAACGTCGAAGGATCGAACTGGCACTGCCGCGGATCGTTAAGCAGACCGTCTTTAACCCCGTCCTTTTCGTCACAGGCGGCCATCACGGCTGCGGTGATCGCGGGCAACTTGCTTGCCGGAATATAGCCGTCGCCGTTCAGCGTATCCGCGTGCAACACCATGGCCATCATGATTAAGTGCGTCCAATAATTGGCGGGCGCGCCGGCGATGATGCCGTCGTAATCCGTCGGAAAGCGCTGCGCCTCCATCAAGGCTTCGCGGCCGCCATTTGAGCAACTCGAAAAGTATGATTGCCTGGGCCCTTCGCCATAGAAATTCTGAATGAGGGCTTTGGCGGTCACGGTCATTTCGTGAATTGCGCGCCAGCCAAAATCAATCACTTTCTCCGGATGGCCCAACGCCCACTTGGCGTCACTGCCGGTGTGCCCGGTGTCGGTGCCGGCCGTCGCATAGCCGAGCTTGATAGCCGCAACCATCGCATCGAAACTGATCGACCCGGCAAATCCGCCGTTTCCCTGACCGCGGTATTTGCCATTCCAGCCACTCAATGGAAACCAGACTTCGATCTTGATGTCCGAGTCGGATGAAGGAGTGAGCGTCGCCGCGACACGGCAGAAGGCGGGTAGTCCCTTAATGCTCGCCGGCCTTCCCGGCACAGTCAATTCGCCGTTGGTCACCGGCTGCGCCAAAGTTATCTTCGCGTTTGGCAGCGCCAGTTGCGCCAGGCTTTCACAGGTCTTCGCGGCCGCCGCGCCAGTCGATGCCGCGCAAGTGATGGCGGACAGAACCATCAAAGTGGGAAGGAGAGCTTTGCCGCTAAGCCTCTTCTTAATCCGAGATTGATCGATACGCTTCATTGCATTCACCGTAAGCGGGTTCAAGTTGCGCGCATTCTTTCATCGACAGACGCTGAATTCAAATTTTCGCTGTGGAGACTCACAGCCGCGTCGCGCAGGAGCGGTTCTCGGTTCGCGCGAGCGCTGACCCCTTTGGCGCTCGCTACAGTTAACATCCCGTTCACACCCTGGCCCCTTACAGCATTTATAATTCGCCGCGATGACTCTTAGTCGCCGCGTCACAGCTGAAGCCGTGGGAACGGCTTTGCTGTTAGCGGCCGTGGTCGGGTCGGGGATTATGGGTGAGCGACTCGCGGGCGGCAACGGGGCGATTGCTTTGCTCGCGAATACGCTGGCCACGGGAGCGGCGCTCGTCGCCCTGATTCTCACCTTCGGACCCATCTCAGGCGCGCATTTTAATCCTGCTGTGACCGTGGCCGACGCATCGCAAGGCGGTCTGCCGTGGCGGGAGGTTCCGGCTTACATCATCGCGCAAATCGTCGGGGCGTTTGCGGGAGTAGCGGTGGCGCATTTGATGTTTGGCTTGCCGATCTTTTTCGCCTCGCACCACGCGCGTGTCGGCATGGCGCAGATGTTCAGCGAATTCGTTGCTGCTTTCGGCTTGATGGCGGTTATTTGGGGATGCGTTCGCTTTCGCGCGCAGGCCGTGCCGTTTGCCGTCGCCGCCTACATCACTGCTGCTTATTGGTTCACCGCCTCAACTTCATTCGCGAATCCAGCGGTGACGTTGGCCCGATCAGTCTCGGACACCTTCGCCGGCCTTCGTCCGCTAGATACGCCGGGGTTCATCGTGGCGCAGTTTGCGGGTGCGATGGCCGCGACGTTTCTGTTCCGCTGGCTTGTGCCTTCGCTACCGAAAGAGGCCGAAGCGGTCATGCTTCCGCACCACGATGAATGACAAAAAACGAGTCTTAATCCTTTGCACCGGCAACTCAGCGCGTAGTCAGATGGCCGAAGGTTTGCTGCGTCACGATGCCGGAGATCGCTTTGATGTGGAGAGTGCCGGGGTTAACCCAACTCAAGTGCGTCCGGAAGCCATAGAGGCGATGAGCGAGATTGGCATCGACATCTCAGGCCAGCGTTCCAAATCGGTCGATGAGTTTCTGGACCAGGAATTCGATTACGTCATCACCGTCTGCGATAACGCGAACGAAAAATGTCCAGTCTTTCCCGGGAAAACTCAGCGACTTCACTGGAGCTTTACCGACCCGGCCGCCGCCGCGGGCGATACCGCGGAGCGAATGGCCGTTTTCCGTCGTGTGAGAGACGAAATTAGAGAACGTTTCGAAAATCTATAGCGCAAAAACCTATGCCCCCGACGAACTAGACCATCACATATCAACTAATGTGACCTGCTCCCGTCCACGATCCAAACAAACGCACACCCAACCGAAGTACAGTTAACATCAAGTTAACTTCGCGTTCACTCCAGTGTAATCGCGCTCCTGTAGTTTTTATTCTTACCGCAGTTGATATGAATCGAGTCGCAGTTTCCCAAGCTACCAATCTATTCGTGTAAGTCATCGGGTTTTGAGCCGACCGCCACAGAGGAGAATTTTTATGCTACGTGAGAATTCGCTGGTTCGATTTGTACTCACCCCACTCGCCGTTGTGGTGCTCTTAATATGTGCAGCAACGGCGTTCGCGCAGAGTGACAACGGAAAAATTTCCGGTACCGCCAAGGATCAGAACGGAGCAATTGTCCCTGGCGCAAGTATCACCATCACCGACCTGCGCACCGGCCTGGAGCGTAGCGCGAAAGCAAACGAGGACGGATTCTTTTCGGTCGCGGCGCTGAAAGCATCGACTTATCGCGTTATCGCGGAACTGACCGGGCTTTCGGCAAAGGTCGACACTGTCAACCTGGGTGTCGGACAAGAACTGACTCTGGCCCTGGTGATGACTCCGGCGGATTTGAAGGCGCAAGTCAACGTCGTCAGCGGCGAAGAAACGTTGGCGGACACTGGCTCGGCCTCGATGAGCGCGAACGTGATTCCGCGCGAAATCCAGGGTCTGCCGATTAACAGCCGGCAGCTTTCGCAGCTTTATCTGCAGGCGCCTGGCTCAGTCAATAGCGGCTCGGGCACCTTTGGCGATATTCGTTTCTCAGGGCGCGCGGTTGAGCAGAACATTGTTCGCTACGATGGCGTCGAAGGCACGGCGATCATCGACTCCAGTCCCGGCAACCTGAATGGTGAAATCCCCTCGCCTTTTCGGCTGCAATCTTCGCTCGAGAACGTTCAGGAGTTCCGCGTCGATTCGAATGTTTACCCCGCAGAGCAAGGCACGGGCACCGGCGGTCAAATCAACGTCGTGACCAAGTCCGGCGGCAAGGACTTTCACGGTTCGGCTTTCTGGTACCTGCGCAATGACGCTCTGGACGCGGCAAACTTCTTCGACAACATCATCGGCCAAAAGAGCAAGCTGCGCATGAATCAGTTTGGCGGCTCGGTCGGTGGCCCAATCAAAAAAGACCGGGCCTTCTTCTTCTTCTCATACGAAGGCTACCGCCTGCGCGGCGGCATCAACGCGATTGAAGCAGTGCCGGGCCTGGCATCAAGAATTTGTCCCGGCGGACTCGTTCTGGGGACCACCACGGCTTGCAACGCGACCACCACTGCCCTGATCCCCGCGTTCCGCGCGGCTGGGGCTGTTACCCTGCGCACCGGGCCGGACCTCTTCGATACGATTCAGCTTCAGGCAAACAACATCGTCAACGAAGACACCGCAGCCCTGCGTATGGATTTCAGGCTGACGCAAAAGCACTCGGCCTATTTTCGGTTCTTCCGCGATCAGGGATTCAACAATCAACCTGACGGCGTTACCGGCCGCAGCATTGTCATCCGTCAGACGCCGCAGAACGGCATCGTTGCGTTCCAGTCGGCGTTGCGCCCGAATCTCTTCAACGAATTCAAGTTTGGTTACAACAGCGCGTACTCGCGAATCAACGGCCAGGCGCCGACGGTGGCCGGCGTAGATCTTTCGGACGTCACCCTGAATCTTGCCGGCAGCGTTGCCGGGTTTTCCTTGCCGGGCCAGGGAGCTAACGCGGGTATCGCGGTGCCCGGCGGTTTGGTGCGCGCCAACAGCGCGCAGAACGGCCGCGCGCAACCTTACACGCCTTATTCGTTATCGGCCATCGACAATTTGTCGTGGACCAAGGGCACTCACAGCTTCAAGGTTGGCGGCGAGTTGCGATTCATCACCCTGTACACGGACAGACTCGGAGGCATCACCTACACCTGGGCCAGCATTAACAACTTCCTGACCAATGCGCTGCAGTCGACGCAGTTTCTCGGAGACCTTTCATCGCCGTCGCCGTTCTTCATTCCGTCGCTGGTGGGCCCGGCCAAGGCCAAGCAAAATTACTATATTGGCTATGCGCAGGATGAATGGAAGATCAAACCGAATCTCACGATGAATTACGGATTGCGTTATGAGTACTACACGCCACTGAAGGAAGTGAACAATCGGCAGATTTACTTTGATATCAACACCGGTAGGCTGCGGAACTCGAGCGAAGACCCTTATAAAACGTCGGGAACTAACTTTGGTCCGCGCGTGGCCATGACCTGGTCGCCTAGTCCGAATGGCAAAGGGTTCTTCGGCGGCGGCAAGACGGTAATCAGAGGCGGCGCCGGTATCTTCTACGGTCCGGGCCAGACCGAAGATCAGATTCAGCCGATCGAGTCAAACCGCATCAGCTCGACGCTCAGCGGCGGCGCTTATCCGCAGAACCCGGCGACGATCGCCGCGCTGTTCATTACCAATCCCGATAATCGCCAGTACCAGCCGCGCGCGTACGCGACCGATTACACAATTCCGGAAAAGGTCTATCAATACACCGCGTCGTTCCAGCAGGAGTTGCCGTACAAGCTGGTGCTGACGGCGGGCTTTGTCGGTTCACAGGGACGCAACCTGTTCCTGCGCAGTGTCGCCAATCGGATTCTTCCGGGCCAGACGACTATCCTGGATGGCACGACTCTGCCGACGGCGTTCGGCATCGTGAATCGCACCAACGCCGGCGGCCAGGTTGTCGCCGTCAACACGATTCGCGAATTCTCGCTCGTGTCCGGCTCTTCGACGGTCAACAATCCTTATGCGGAAGTTGACGACAAGACCAGCGGTGGCCACGACACCTATCGCGCGTTGCAGATGAGCGTCGGCCGTCGCTTCAGCACCGGCTTGACGCTGAATTCGCAGTACACGTGGTCAAACTCATTCGGCAACACTTCGGGATCGAACGAAGCCCGCACGGCAGCAAACAATGCGCGCGCGACGAGCGAGTTCGATTATGACGATGGCCGCAATAACTTCGATATTCATCACACCTTCAATCTCAGCGCGCTCTACGACCTGCCGTTCGGCAAGGGCAAGGAAGGAGCCGCGAAGATGCTGCTCGGCGACTGGGAAGTTGGCACCATCTTTAATGCTCGTTCAGGTGTGCCGTTGGAAATCGGCATCGTTCGTCCCGACGTGGTGATTCAGTGCGGCAACGCCGGAGGATGTGTTGTCCCGACGGGCGCCGGCGGCGCCACGACCACATTTGCAAACGGTTTCGTGGCGCAATTGCCGGGAACGATTAACGCAGCCAATCCCTTGCCGCCGGGATTCATCGCAGTGGTCAACACGCCGGGGGGCGGTGCATCGCGCAACGTGCGACGGCCGGATCTCATAGCCGGCGTCAATCCCTATCTGACGAATGATCGCCTGACGATCAATCCGGCGGCGTTCGCGACGCCGGCGCCGGGAGCCTTCGGCAACGTGCCGCGAAACTTCCTGAGTGGCCCGAAATTCCAGCAGATCGACATCGTCTTGAACAAGAAATTCAGATTCACGGAAACGGTGAATCTGGAATTCCGGACCGAGATTTTCAATATTTTCAATCGCGCGAATTTCGATGTTCCCGGGTCGCGTCTGAATCTGGCGCTGCCGACCGTGAGTCTCGCCGGCGGAATCTACACCGTCAGCTCGGGCGCGAACGTCGTCCAGCCCGGCCAGGCGTATACGCCAGGGGCAGCGGGTGGAACTTTCGGACTGTTGCGCCAGACCGTCTCGCGCGACGTCGGTTTGGGAACTAGCCGTCAGATTCAATTTGCGCTGCGGCTGAATTTTTAATTACGTAGGGCAAGTTGCCAACTGGCGCGCGTGGCTAATAAGGATCACAAGTTGTCAACTTGCGCTACCGATAACTAGCCACGAAATCGGAACTGTGATTGAATGAGCGTCGCTTTCCGTCAACTAACGAACGCATGACATCTACCGTCGCTATCGCGCTCTTGATTGTCCTGGTCGCGCTGGTCTTCGACTTTACCAACGGATTTCACGACGCCGCGAATTCGATCGCGACGGTGGTTTCGACGCGGGTGCTCTCACCGCGCTACGCCGTCATTTGGGCGGCCCTCTTCAACTTCATCGCCTTCGCCATCTTTGGGACCCGCGTAGCCAAAACCATCGGCGGCGATCTGGTACGCATCGACTTAATCCAGCAGGATCTGCGACTTTGGGTGCTCTGTTGCGGCTTGCTGGGCGCGATCATTTGGAATTTGATCACCTGGTATCTCGGCCTGCCCACGTCCAGCTCGCACGCTTTGATCGGTGGATACGGCGGCGCGGCGATTGCCGCTTATCGCGGAGTCAGTGGCTTGCTAAAACCGGAAGGCTGGATCAAGACCCTCGCCTTCATCGTCGCTTCACCGGTAATTGGATTCGTGGCGGGCTTTATCCTGATGGTCGCGGTTTACTGGATCTTCCATCGGTCGACTCCGGCGCAGGTCGATAAAACCTTCCGCCGCGGCCAATTGTTGTCGGCGGCCGCATATTCGTTGGGCCACGGCGGCAACGACGCGCAAAAGACCATGGGAATCATTACCGCAGTTTTGGCCACCGCGGGCCTGTTCAATCTGCAGATGGGCGATAAGGGATCGCTGCCCGCGATTCCGGTTTACGTAGTGCTCATCGCACACGCGGCTATCGCTTTAGGGACGCTCTCCGGCGGCTGGCGCATCGTCCACACCATGGGTTCGAAGATTACGAAACTCAGGCCGGTCGGCGGTTTCTGTGCTGAGACGGCAGGCGCGGCGACGTTATTCGGGGCCACATTTTTGGGCATTCCGGTTTCGACCACCCACACAATCACCGGCGCAATCGCCGGAGTTGGGTCGACGACGCGACTTTCCGCTGTTAAGTGGCGCGTCGCGGGTCGAATCGTCTGGGCCTGGGTGCTCACTATTCCCGCCGCGGCCATTTTTGCCGCCATCTCTTTTCTGTTGTTCGAATTAGTTCATAATCTGTTTAGATGACCACGCTGTACCTATGCCGCGAGCAGCTTTGATTATTGAGGACGACGCTGACATCGCTGAGAGCGTCCGTTACAACCTCGAGGGCGCCGGCTTCAAGACTTCGGTAGCCGCGACTGGCGAAAGCGGCCTGTCGATGGCGCTCGATCCGCAGAACCCGCCGGCAGTGATCCTTCTGGACTTGATGTTGCCGGGAATGAACGGCATTGAGATCTGTCGTCGTTTGCGGCGCGAGCAGAAAACTCGGCGCACGCCCATCATCATGCTGACGGCGAAGACGGCCGAAGCCGAACGCGTTGCCGGACTCGACGTGGGCGCGGACGATTACATTGGCAAGCCTTTCTCGGTTAAGGAACTGCTCGCGCGCGTTCGCGCGGTGCTGCGCCGTAGTGAAGAGGAGGCCGGCGAACACTACAATGATGGCCGATTGACAATCGACTTTGACGATGTGCGCGCATCGTGTGATGGCGTCAACGTGAAGCTCACCAATAAAGAGTTTATGCTCTTGAAGACCCTGGCGAAGAAGAAAGATCGAGTCATCACCCGGCAGCAATTGCTCGATCAGGTTTGGGGTTACAGCTATTACGGCGATGCTCGCACGCTCGACGTTCACATCCGGCGACTGAGACAAAAGTTAGAGGCCTGCAGTCACTGCATCGAAACTGTCGTCGGCGTAGGCTACAGATTTGTCGGCTGCAGAAGCTCCGCCAGCGCCGCGAAAGCAGATGGTTAGTTCACGCCTGCTCACTCTTTTCTGCGTTGCCATCACGGCGGCAATCCTCGCTCTTACACTCTTATTCACCGGCACAACCAGGACTTTCTTAATAGGAGCTTTAGGTGCCTGCATCGGATTCACGCTCGCCTTAATCCTTATCCAGCTATCTTCAGGACCCAGCCTCGCCAGGACACAAGGGTTCTCGGGAGACCTGCTGAACTCGACTATCAACGAGATGCGTGAGGGCCTCGTCATCATCGATGCCGACATGCGCATCGTGGCCGCCAATCAGGCAGCCCAGCGCCTGTTCGCCAATGTCGAATCGCCGATCGAACGACGGATCACTGAAATTACTCGCAATCCCGCGATTTATGACGCCTTTCTCGACGGGGTGCGCGGTACGGAACGCGTCGGTGTGAAAGTCGAAACGCGAGATTCCGACCGGCGCATCTTCGATTTGCGGGTCGTTCCTCTACGCGGCCTGGCGAACGGAAAGATCACCGGCGCGTTGGGCGTGTTTTTTGATGTGACACGACTCGAACGCCTGGAAAATATCAGGCAGGAATTTCTTTCGAATGTTTCTCACGAATTGCGGACACCACTCACTTCAATCATGGCGCTATCCGAAACGCTGGAAGTCGGCGCGATTGATGATCCCGAAAACAACCGCCGCTTCCTTTCGATCATTCAGAAGAATGCGGCCCGCATGCATCGACTGATAGATGACATTCTCGAGTTGAGCGCGATTGAAGCCGGTAATGTGAAGCTGCATCCTGAATCAGTCCCGCTTAGAACTCTGGTTGAAGATGTGATCACCAGTCTCTCAGCCGCGGCTGTGGCTCGGCACGTAGAGCTAAAGAACCTGGTTGCCGCAGATGCGAAGGTGGTGGCTGATCCACATCGGCTGATGCAGATGATCACCAACCTGATCGACAACGCAATAAAATTCAATCGCGATGGCGGCGAGGTGACAATCAGTTTTGAGCGCGCCGAGCGGGACCAGATAATGGTCGCGGATACGGGCGAAGGAATTCCGTCACACCACCTCGATCGTCTATTTGAGCGGTTCTATCGTGCCGATCGCGCGCGTTCGCGTGAACTAGGCGGAACTGGACTGGGCCTGGCAATCGTGAAACACCTGGCCAGGTCACACGACGGTGAGGTCACCGTGCGATCCCAACTGGGCGAAGGAACTGAATTTACAATCGAACTACCGAGTATTACCCATAGCGCAGCTAGCTCAGTGTGAAAGCGGACCGCTGTACACGACCACCTTGCTCGTGAGCGCGAGCGCTCTATCCTTGACGAAGAATGTCTCTGCGAGTCGGCGAATCTTTGACGGTATTTCAGTGGTGCGAGGGTCTTCAACATCGTGCTGATGGCGCTTCAGCAACTGCAGCTCAGCGTTGCAGAAATCGCAGTCGCGTAAATGCCTTTGGATAATAATCCGATCAGTGATGGAGACCGTTTGGCGGCGGTAAAGCAGTAGAGTTTCCGAAGACGGACACCGTGTGGTTTTGCAGAATGTAGTCGCTGGGGAAACAGAGTTCATTTTAGTGATTTAGACCCTCATCCAGTTCCGCTAAAGACTGAATACCTCCCCATTTCCAGAAACGGAAATTTTCACGAGAGACCTTTCTCTAACTATTTCAACACTTAATGGGCTGTAAAAAAATGTTGGACAGTGTCGTGTTGGTTTGTTAGTATACACCTAGCTTGACCGAGGAGGTTTCCTCTCCTTGGTTCCGCACACTCGGTGAGACAGAGATTCTGGAGCACCGAACCGC
>JBIOZK010000158.1:0-11823 GCA_044870975.1 Pyrinomonadaceae bacterium | reverse complement strand
GGGCTTCTGACACGATGCGCGAAACCAAATCCGAAAAAGAAGCTCGCACGCTGGAACTCATCAAGCTCCTGAAGCGGGCTCATCCCGACGCGCACTGCGCGCTTAATCATGCGAACGCATTCGAACTCCTGATTGCCACGATCCTCTCCGCCCAGTGCACGGACGAGCGCGTCAACATTGTCACTGCCGATCTGTTTCGCAAATATCGAAAGCCGGAAGACTATCTAAAGGTTCGCGACACCGAGCTGCAGCAGGACATCAGGACGACGGGTTTTTATCGCAACAAGACGAAGTCGATCCAGGGCGCTTGCAAGATGCTGGTCGAGGAATTCAACGGCGAAGTCCCGCGAACGATGGATGAGTTGCTGGAACTGCCCGGCGTCGCGCGCAAGACTGCAAACGTGGTGCTCGGGGTCGCTTATGGAATCGCGGCCGGGATTGTCGTCGATACGCACGTCAGCCGGCTTTCAAATCGTCTCGGCCTGACGAAACAAAAAGACGCCGTCAAGATCGAAAACGATTTGCTCAAGCTCGTTCCCAGGAAAGACTGGATCATTTTCTCGCACCTGCTCATCTTTCATGGCCGCCGCATCTGCAAAGCCCGCCGCCCACTCTGCGAAGAGTGCACCCTCGAGCCGCTTTGCCCTTCCTCAATGTTGAAGACTGGAAAGATTCCGAAGTGATGTCAGGTAGCGCAAATTGTTTATTTGCGTCCGTTCCCAAATACGCAACTTAACAACTTGCGCTACTACCGCTCGCGGTTCTGGCACGTTAGAAGGCCAGCCTCATCCGCACCGTGATGTTGCGATTGCTGGCTGATCCGCCGCCGCCGCCAGGCCCGAAAAAGAACTGGCTTGAGGTACCCGTAGATCGCAGAAAGTAGGGCGAAGACATGTTGCCGACCGGATTTCCACGATTGTTCCGATTCAGCAGGTTGTTTGCGTAGACCGAGAACGTTAGTGAATAGGGCCGCTGAATCGGTGGTTTGGGCGCCGGTTTCGCCCCGGCAGCAGGCGCCGTCGCTGCGGCAGTGGTGCTGACGACCGCGCCGGCTATGGCCGGTGGAGATGGCGGGGGAATCGCCTTGCCGAACTTCCAGGTCTTCGAAGCTCCGCCGCTCACCGAAAAGAAAGCCGGACCACGGCCAAAGTTGCGCGGAATGATGGTCTGGCCGGCGACTGGATTTGGATCCAGCGCGCCGTAAGGCGTCAGGATCACACCGGGCTTATTCAGATCAGTCGCGAAAGCCGGCCGCTCACTGAAAGCGTTATCGCCGTTGGTGTCGTGCCCGGTCGTGATATTGAATGGCGCGCTGCTGCTCGCCACGATGAATGAGTTGAGACTCCAACCAGTCTTATTCTGCCAATTCAATCCGCTGTAGAAGCGATGGCGCACGTCGAAATTACCGCGGCTCCATTCATGGGAAAAGTCATATGCGTCGATTGGCGAACCGCTGCTGCCACTGTCGATGCTCTTGGTCTTGCCGAGATTATAATTTGCCCAGAACCCAACCTTCTTGAAAAGCGTGCCGTTGGCACTGAAGTTAAGCTGCTGATATCTGTTGTAGCCGTTCGATTGGTATTCAAGAATGTTGCCCGCGCTCTTTCCAAGCGGCCGGATACCACTGGTCGGGTCAAGAGGATTGTAAGTACCACCCAACGGCGCGTTGATGTTGACAGTGCGAAGCGCGTGGGTGATACGGCCGAACGAGTAGTTGATCGAGAAGCGGTAGTTCTTGGTTATCTGGTGCTCGACGCTCACCGATCCGCGCACCGAAGTGTAAGCCGTGACACCGGTTGACAGTTGGCGGCGAGTCTGCGGCAGCTTGAATGCATTGAGCACCTCGATCGGCGGGATTGCCGGGAACAGATCGAGTACTGCTGGATCAGTCACCACGAATTGTTGTTGATTCTCGCCGTTGAAACGTTCCGCATTCAAAATAAGGTCTTCCGAAAAACGCTGATAGAAGATGCCGATGCCGCCGCGAATAACGGTCGAGGGCGGTTTCGGCGGCGCGGGCGCCGGTTTCGCAGCAGCCGCCGGCGCAGCGCTCGCGACCGCTTTGGCGTCGGCCGGCGCCGTTGTTGTCGTAGATGTGGTCGTGGCCGGCTTAGCGTCCGTAGCTTTGCTGGTCGCATTCGCACTTGCCGGCACTGCTGCTGTCGCCGGCTTAGCTTCGAGCGGAGGCGGCGCCGATTTCTTGCCCCGGCCGAACATGGGCGACCAGGCAAAGCCAATCCGCGGCGCGAAGTTCAGATTGCTGTCGATGTTGCTCTGGTTCTCGTAACGCAGCCCCGGTGAAATGGTCAGGTGTTGCCGCAGCTTCCAATCGTCCTGAATATAAAAACCGACATCGGTCTGGTTGACGTCAGCTTCCGGATTGCCGCCCGCGATCGAAAACTGGGTCGGGCCGCCGCCGAGCAGACGAATCTGCGGCCCGGTCAACCCCTCGCGCTGGAAAGTCAGCGTCCGCCGATAGCGTTCCAGACTCGTAAGGGCGAGCGGCGGCGCCCCCGGAATTACCTGATCGTTTGCATTCAGCGCGGGCCCGGCGCCTCCGGAAAATGTGTACGTGCCGCCAAAGTTCGATGGCGCGATGCTGGTGACACCCACATGACGCATGCGCCCGCCAACCTTCACGAAATGTTTGCCTGCCTGCCATGAGGTAAAGTTCTGTGCCTCGATGCGATTCTGGGTGTTCGAAGCGTTGCCGACTTGCGCGCCGCCACCCAGAAACGAGTCGCTGACATTCAATGATGGAATTGCATTCTTCGCGGTCTGCCGATAAATGCTGCGCGCAAATTGAAAACGCGTCTCGTTGACCATCTTCTCGTTGATCATCGCCGTCTCGGTCAGCTGCAGCGACTGATAGACGTTCTCGGACCGATAACCACGCAAGGGCAACGCGAAGCCACCGATTCCGGCCGGGTCCTGATAACCCTGGCTAAATTCATAGCCTGCAACCAGCGTGTGCTTCTTATTGACCTTAAAGTCAACGCGCCCGCCGACGTTGTTGTAAACATTCGGCATCACCACGGTCTGATTGAATGGCGTCGGCTGGAGCGTCACCGGATCGAGCGTGGTCGCGTTAATAATCGCATTGCTGTCAGATGCGTAGCGATTAAAATACACGCTGAAGGAAGCGCGCTTCTTCTTGAGGGGTCCCGTCAGGCCGAGGCCCAATCCACGTTGCTGATAGGGCGCGCGCACCAGCGCGAAGGGGTTGCGTGAGTTCAGGCTTTCGTCGTTGAAATTGAACGACGCCATCCCGTGAAATTTATCGGACCCAGGCTGCGTGTAGATTTCAATGCCGCCCCAACCGGGATATTCATTTTCGGCCGAGTATGGATTTTGATTAAAGCGGACCTCGCGAATCTGTTCCTTCGGCGGAATCTTTCCGTTTGAAAAGCCGTCGACTTTAATCTGCGCGCCGCCCCCGTTCTCGTCTCCCAGGGTGGGGCCAGCCATTGCTTGCAGCGCAGCCGCCAACGCATCCGGATCCGTCGGCAGGGTTTCGAGTTCCTTTAAGCCCAGCACCAGCGCGTCGGCATTTCGATCAGAATCAGTGCTGACACCTTTGTTATCAACCGTCACGATCTGCTCGACAGAGCCGATGGCCAACTCCATATCGTGCACCAGCGGCTTACCCGATTTGAGCTCGACGTTCTTCTCATCCAGCGTGCTGAAGCCGCTGGCCGTTACGATCAGCTCATATTTTCCGGGGAGCAGATTGTGAAATTGATAGATGCCGTCTTCGTTGCTGGTGACGCTGACGGAAATGCCCTTGCTGTCTTTCGCGACGACCGTAGCGCCCACGACCAGGCCGCCCAATTGATCGGTAAGTGTGCCTTTAATGGAAGGGACGTTCTGTTGCGAAAAGACAGTTGCTGCCATTAATAGCAGCAACCCAAGGATGAGCAATCTTGATGCTAAGCAGTTCATAACGCTCCCGGGGAAATGGCATCAACTGGCTTGCTTAGGATCTGGTACTACGACTTGCTTTACAGTTTGTGATCGTCGGGCGAAAAAAGTTTCAAAATATTATTGCCGCGTTCAGGAATTTGTTAGTTAAACGCGACCAGCGAGGTCAGGTTTCAATAAGTGCCGCTCTGGGTCGGGCAAAGATACCACGATTTTTCAAAATGAAGCCCGACTCAGGGTCTCTGGACAGATTCGTCAATATCCGCCGTACACCTTCATATACCGGCGGTTGAGGGAAAACGTTGAGACGTTTATGCGATCCGAAGGTGAGGCCTTTGTACGTGGAGCGCTGGCAGAGGAATCTCGCTTCTTTACGCGCTTTCCTTCTTCGGCCGCTCATTGGATTTGAGGACGCGTTTTCTTAAGCGAATTGACTTGGGAGTTACTTCAATCAGTTCATCTCCGGCGATGAATTCGAGGGCCTCTTCCAGCGATTGGTCCTTCACCGGGACCAGCCGCATGGCCTCGTCCGAGCCTGAAGCGCGCATGTTCGTGAGCTTCTTTTCTTTGACGGCATTCACGTCCAGGTCCACGGCGCGCGCATTCTCGCCGATGATCATGCCTTCATAAACCTTGGTACCAGGCCGAACGAACATGATGCCGCGTTCCTGCAAATTAAAAAGCGCATACGTCGTAGATTCCCCCAAACGATCAGCCACCAGCGAACCGCTGCCGCGACCCTTCATTTCGCCCATCCATTTGTCGAAGCGCAGAAACAGCGTGTTCAGCAAGCCGGTGCCTTTGGTTTCGGTCAGGAACTCTCCACGAAAACCGATCAATCCGCGCGACGGCGCTTCAAATTCCATGCGCACGCGTCCCGTTCCGTGATTGACCATCTTCATCATCTGGCCTTTGCGGCGGCCCATCGCTTCGGTGACCACCCCGATGAATTCCTCAGGACAATCAACTACCACCAGCTCAATCGGTTCCTGCAATTGCCCATCGACGCGTCGCGTAATAACCTCAGGTTTCGAGACCTGGACCTCGTAACCTTCGCGGCGCATCATCTCAATCAGAATCGAAAGCTGCAGCTCGCCACGGCCAGAGACTTTGAATTGATCCGGCGACTCAGTTTCTTCCACGCGAATCGCCACGTTACCCAGGACTTCGCGATCAAGCCGCTCCTTGATTTGCCGAGAGGTGACGTATTGACCCTCGAGTCCGGCAAAGGGTGAATTGTTGACGCTGAAGATCATGGCGATCGTCGGTTCATCCACCGCAATCGACGGCAGTGGTTTGGGATTGTCAGGCGAAGTGATGGTCTCGCCGATATTGATGCCTTCGACGCCGGCCAGCGCGACGATTTCGCCCACGCCGGCGCTCTCTGCAAGTTCGCGTTTCAAACCCTCAAAGACATAAAGCTCTTTCACCCGGGTCTTTTGAATCGAGCCGTCTCGTTTGGCGATGGCGATCTCCTGGTTGCGCGCAATCTCGCCGGAGCCGATTCGCCCAATCGCCAGGCGGCCCACGTACTCGTTGTAATCCACATTGGCGACCAGCAACTGCAACGAATCGTCGCGCAGCGCGCGCGGCGCCGGAATGGTCTGGACGATTTGATCGAAAAGGGGCTTTAAGGTCGTCGATTCATCTGCCAGGTTCTTTTTGGCCACGCCATCGCGCGAAATCGAATACAGAATCGGGAACTCGATCTGTTCATCGGTGGCGTCGAGATCGATGAAAAGTTCGTAAATCTCGTTGACGACTTCTTCCGGCCGCGCATCCTGTCGATCGATCTTGTTAACGACGGCGATCGCGGGCAGTCGTTGTTCCAGGGCTTTGCGCAAGACAAATCGCGTCTGCGGCAGACATCCTTCGGCCGCGTCAACCAGCAACATGACGCCGTCAACCATCTTCAGCACCCGTTCGACTTCGCCACCAAAATCCGCGTGGCCCGGCGTATCGAGAATATTGATTTTGTAATCGCCATAACGGACTGAGGCGTTCTTGGCCATGATGGTGATGCCGCGCTCGCGTTCGAGGTCCATCGAATCCATGACGCGGTCGACGATGGTTTCGTTGTCACGATAGGTGCCGGCTTGTTTGAGCATGGCATCGACGAGCGTGGTCTTGCCGTGATCGACGTGGGCGATGATGGCGATGTTGCGGATCTTGCTGGTTTCCATTTGATGTACTGCCTTTGTAATGAATTTGCCGCTAAAGGCAAACGATTAGGATAGCGAGCAGTGAGCGAAAGCACAACCAGGCAGCAAAAATAAAAGGCGGGCCGTAGCCCGCCTCTAAACGAACATGATTTGAAGTGATTACCGATTCGGCTGCGCCTGCGTGGCGGGCATGCCCTTCATCGGAATCGGCAGCCGACCGTCGGCATGTTTCGTCAGGGCGACGAATTCTTTGTCGGTGCGGATTGATTCGAACACGGCATCGACGCGCGCTTCCATCATTTCTTTCTCGCGCACGGCGTGGTAGCGCTCGTATTGATAGAAGTGACGTCGCAGCATTCGCAGGGCGCCTTCCTTGTCGCCGTTTTGCGCAAAGATGGCCGCCAGATTGTAAGACGCCGGCATCAGGTTCATGTTGGCCCTGGCGATCCGTAAAGCCTCATCCTTCTTACCATTTGCCGCCATGAACACGGCCGCGAACACCAGGTTATAAGGATCAGTCGGATCGAGCGCGAGTGCCTGCTGCGTGTATTCGTTACCCTTCGCGGGATCGTTCTCGGAATTCCAGTACACCGCCAAATTGCGGTACGCGAGCGCCAACGGATATTCCTCGGTCGCCTGCTCCATCAGCGCGAGACCCTTCTTGAACTCGCCATCGTGAATCGTCATCTTGCCCAGGCCATGCAGCGCGACTGAACGGGAAAGCGGATCAGCCGGCATGTCCAGAATCTGATTGAACACGTCGCGTGCTTTGTCCCAGGCGCCGATATTGTGACGATAGTTCTCGCCCAGATAACGCAGCGGTGTAGGGTCAGCCGGGTCCATCAAGTGTGCGCGCATGTAGAGTTTGTCTGCCAAAACATATTTCGCATTCATCTCGGCAATCAGACCCTGCTGCATCGTGCGCTCAATCATCGCACTCCGACGTCTCTCCAAAATTGGTTCACGAATCGTCCGGATCGAGCCGATTTCCGCCACGCCGAGTTTCTTCAGTTCCTTGGCCGCCTCACTCGCCTCTTTTTTGAACAGGCACTTTTGCTCGGCCACGGTTTTATAGATCGTGATGGCGCCGTCTTTGTCACCGGCTTTGGCCTTATCGCTGGCGTCTTTCATTTGTCCGGCGATGGCTGACCCGCGTTGCTTCATTTCGGTGTCGACGAGCTTCTCGACGTCCGTAACTTTCAATTTGCCGTTCGTATTCTCGACTTTATTGATTGGCATCCCATCGGCTTGCGCTAAAACCACCACCGGCAAAGTGGAGTTACCAATCAGCTTCTCACTGTTGGGAAGCTGATCAGTTTTGGCGGCTTGCATGGACACGCATTTACCGGCATAGACCGACAAGATGCGCGACTCTTTCAAACTCGAATTGTCGATTTCTTTCTGCGATGCCGGAAACCAATAGAGCACCAACCCGCCCGCGGGCGGAGTCGTGGGTGGTTTCCAGGGCACTCGATAAACCGGCGGAGGCGTTCCGCCACCTCCACCATTGTTAGACATGCCACCACCGCCGCCGCCGCCGCCGCCACCGCATGTGGCAAACGAAGATTGCACAAAGAACAACGCGAGCAGAGCAACTGCGATCGAGCGGTAGATTTTCATTTTCATGTCGAAATTCCTCTTCATTGCGGAACCTGGCTGAAGTTTCTGCCGGCGGAAATCAAGGGATGCAAATCATCTTCGCATCCCTTGTTCGCATTACTTTTGAGGCTTCGCCTTAGACGAAGCTGTTCAATCGTGAGTTGCTTACCAGGTGCAACCGTAGGACTTCAGAGCGGTTTCCTGCTGCTCACGCGCACTCTTACAAGCCGCCGCCAACGCTCCTTTGGTTTGGGGATTGCTGGCCATCTGTTTCCACGAATCTTTCCACTGCTTTAGCGAAGACTGGTACGCCGCCCGCGCCTGTTCGGGGACTTTGCCCGTAACGCAGGCTTCGTACTTCGCGAGGAAGTCGTCGCATTCAGGAATGCCAATCTTGTCGCCGGAGGCGGTGGTGCTGGAACCGCCGCCGCTGTTCGTGCTCGCGCTGTTTGAATTACCGGACGCAGTATTGCTGTTGCTCGTTTCGGTCTTGCTGCAACCGATCAGAATGGCAATACACATGATAGAAAAGACTAAAAGGGACTTTCTTAACATTCGGGTTCTACTCCTTCCAGGCTCGGCAAAAACGAAACCTGGATCACGAAACTAAGGGATTGAAAAAGCGGCGGTATGATACACGAGAAGCGGAAAATTCGGGAGCATACTGCCCCGGCCGGGGGAAGGATAAAGTGAGGTCTTCTTATCCGTTCAGAACCGGAAGCCAAAACCTACCCCGGCTTGAAAGTTATGCCTTGTTTCTGAGGTCGCCGGCACGACTACCAGAGTAAAAATGGACGGTGCATTTGTCTGAAATGCGGCCACGCTGCGGTCCGGCAAACGGACGATCGTGTCTCCCGCGTCGAATCGAATAATGGTTCGTTTGGTTGGATAATACTCAAACACGCCGCCGAGATCGATGGCGAAGTTTGTGCGGCTTACAGGTTGGTAGCACCCAATTGGCGGCGGGAAAATAGCAATACATACGCCCACCGCCTGGTAGTCTCCTCTTGAGTAATTAACAAAGCCCGGTCTGGCTTTGGCAAACACCCCGAACTTTTCAAGTCGCTTGCCGGCTTTCACGCCGAAAAATCCCTGGATCTTGCGGCCGGCATCCAGCACGCCGTCCTGCGGGAAGAAATTGCCTTCGCCTTCCAGCGTAAAATACTTGGACACCCGGTAACCCAACCGTCCACCAAAACCATAGTTAGTGACATCATTCTCGGTCGTAGCGATCGCGGTAGGACAAGGCGCGACGATGCAGGGGAAGGTGGTTGCATTTATGCTCCGCCTCGGAACCCGCAAGACGGAAAACTGGCCGCCGACTTCAAACTTCTCGTCATCTGACTGAGCGCGTACCGCCGTGATGGCAAAAGCGAAGAAAAGAACTAGTACCAGGAAAGAGGCTGATTTTCTCATAATGCACCTGCTATTTGATTAGCTGATTGAACCGAGGGGCCCCCGAGACGAACCTAGGATGCAGATTATCTCTCCTACGTGGCAAGCGTTATGACACCTTTTCCAGGAATTCATCCGGCTCGACAATCTTCCCGGCAATCGCCGAAGCCGCGACGACATAAGGGGACGCCAGATAAAGCTTGCCCGGGCCACTGCGGCCGGGGAAGTTTCGGTTCTGCGCGCTGACGGTAACGGTCTCGGCAGTTTTTGACGCGCCGGGGCCGGCGTTGATGCAGGCGCCGCAGCTGGGATCGATCAATTCGGCGCCGGCTTCAGTAAAAATTTCGATGTAGCCTTTCTGTCGCGCGTATTGCTTGATCTTCTGCGAACCGAATTGCAGGTAGAGATGGACGCCGGGCGCGACGCGCTTGCCGTGGGCCAAAGCGTTCTGCAGCACGCGCGCGTACATGTCCATGTCGGCCATCTTGCCGCCGGTGCATGAACCGCCGTAGGCCGCGTCGATGCGCACTTCCTGCTCGAGTTGATCGATGGGAATTCCATTGCGCGGATCGCCGGGCAGCGCCACCATCGGACGAATTTCATCAAGGTCGATTTCAAACGTGGCCGCGTATTCGGCGTCCGCATCGCTATAGACAAACCCTTTGCGCACTTCATCCGCGTCGAGTCCGCGCGTGGTCACGACATAGGCCAGGGTCGCTTCGTCAGGTTCGATGATGCCGGTGAAGCCGCCCGCTTCGACCGCCATGTTCGTCAGCGTCGCGCGCTCGTCCATCGACCAGTTCATCAGGTCTTGGCCGGCAAATTCCAGAACCTTGCCGATGCCTTTGCTTGATTTCATGTAATCGCTGGCCAGGATGTAGAGCATCACGTCCTTCGCGGCCACGTCCGCGCGCTTCTTACCTTTCAGCACGTAGCGAACAGTTTCCGGGACGCGAATGCGAATGTCTTTGGTGAACCAGGCGTTGGCCATGTCTGTCGAACCGACGCCGAAGGCGAAGCAGCCGAGCACGCCGGCCATGCACGTGTGCGAGTCGGTTCCAATTACGATTTGTCCCGGCAACGCCAGGTCCTCGACTACGGCGTTGTGACAAATCGCTTCCGAGCCGCCTTCGGAATTTTCGCCATACAGTTTGATGCCCTGCTTTTCGGTGAAACTGGCTTGCGTCGTCGCCAGACCTTCTGCTTTCTCCAGCAGGCCCATCTCGCGATGCTTCGGCGACATGACTTTATTGAGGAAGGTCAGATGATCGCGAAAAGCAAACACGGACGCAGGCTCTGTGATTGACACGTCACCCAGCGCCTGGGTAAACAGCGAGGCCGCCATCGGCGTCACGTATTCATGTGAGAAACGCACATCGGCAACTGCGAATAATGCATCGCCGGGTTTGACTGATGCGACGCCGATGGTGCCCGCTTTGACGAAGGCGTGACGCGCGATGATCTTCTCGACGATGTTCATCGGACGGCGCGGCATCGTGTCAGAAGCCCCCCCGTCAGGGAGGGCCTCTTCCGCTAGGGAGCCCTTGCTGACGAGCGGGCTTCTGACACTTACATCCAGCGGCGGCGGCGCAATCGCCCCGGCCAACCTCGCCTTGTTGTAATTGAACAGGCCACCGTACTCGACAATGTCGCGCGAAATCGGATCAAGGCCCTGGGTGAATTCAGCCAGGGAAATCTCTTCGCCCACCCGAATTCGCTCAATCAACCCAAAATCAGTCGAGGTCAGCAACCCGATGTTTTGCGAATTTTGCCCGTAAATCTTCTCAATACTTTTCGCGATCACCAGTTGAATGCCAGCCCACTTCTCTGCGTAGGGCGCCGTCTCGCGCGAGGACCCGCAGCCTTTCGACAATCCCGAAACCACGACCGCGAAGCCGCCACTCTTTACTTCGTCCTTCTTGACCGCCCCGTCACGCATGCCGACGTAGACGTATTGCCCCAGCGTCTCGTCGTAATAAAAACAAACCCAGCCCGGCGTAATTTCATCGGTCGAGATATTGTTCATCAATGGTAGATCGTCGTTCGCCAGCCGCTGCGCCAGCTCGTCTTCAAGCGCGCGTGCTTCATCGCCGTTCGCTCCGAGCTGTTTGCGAATTAGAGAAGTATCTTCAGTAAGAAAAAGAATCCGCCCGTCGAATTTCACTCTGTCCGGTATCTTATTAATCATCTGATAAAGCCAGTCTCCCAGTTGGTTAGTATTATCGCCGTTTTCATTATAGCCGGAGAGTTGGAAAGCTCTGAACGACCGCAGTTTGGATAGCGTCGATGCAGAAGCCCGCACGAAGTAAGGGCGAAAAATACGCACTTACTTTGTGCGTGCTTCGGCACTTCTGGTCAATTACAATGACGATTCGGGTGACGTAAATTGCGGGCACGCGTCACATTCTGGAACCTTGAGGAATGTTGACCGTGAAGACGACTGACATCTCTCCCGGCCCCGCGCTCTCCATAACCGAAAGGAGCACTCATGAGACACATACTTTCTTCAGCAGCGTGCCTGCTGTTCGCATTCTCCACTTATGGCCAGTCTGCCAGCCCGCCACCGGAACCATGCAGACTCAAACTTGCGCAAGCGCCGGCGGTTCGCGGAGTAAGGCTGGGCATGACTATAGAAGAGTTGTTTCCGTTGTTTCCTGGTACCAGCGATAGCACGTCGATTAAGCACCTGCTGACGGCCGCCGACGTGTATCCGCAATTCGGCGACGCCACCCTTGGCATTAGCCCA
>JBIOZK010000157.1:0-33587 GCA_044870975.1 Pyrinomonadaceae bacterium | reverse complement strand
CACTGCGGGCAAGGATGCCCGCGCTCCGATTAGGCGTTCGGATCCTTGACCACGCCGATAAATGGAAGGTTGCGGTAACGCTCGGCGAAATCTAATCCGTAACCAACCACGAACTTATCAGGAATCTGAAAACCCAGGTAGTCGATCGGCACTTCTTTCTCACGCCGCTCAAATTTGTCCAGCAACGCCGCCAGCTTCACGCTCGCCGCGCCGCGCGATTTCAGGTTTGCCAGCAGATAGCTCAGCGTCAGTCCGGTGTCGACGATGTCTTCGACTACGACGATGTGCCGGCCTTCGATGGCGACGTCCAAATCTTTCAGGATGCGAACCTCACCGGACGTGCGCATGCTGGCGCCGTAACTCGATATGGCCATGAACTCAATGCCAAGTTGAATGTCGGCAGCGCGAATCAGGTCGCTGAGAAAAGTGCAGGCGCCTTTGAGCACGCCAATCATCAGCGGGTTCTGTCCAGCGTAATCGCGCGCAAGGTCGGCGCCCATTTCACTAATGCGTTTCTGGATCTCTTCAGAGGTAATTAAGACGTCGAGGTTAGGATTGCTGAATTCAGACATGATGCGTGCTTCTGATGTTGCCACGGTTTTTGATCCCTTCAAAGAGTGTGACACAGACTTCAGGCTGTGGCTGGTTTTCGCAATTCACAGATTGGAATCTGTGCCACTGTCGTTGCGCCCTGATCGATGCTGCGAGATACTATTGCCGCTCTCCAGCGAACGTCAAACCTAAGCGCCTGTTGGCTTGTTATATTTTCAAGACCACCTCGGAAATCAGACTGCCATGAATGTCCCGCACTCAAAAAATGTCCATCGTTACGCGCTGCGACTGCTCTTGCTGTTGGTGCTGTCGTGCGCTGCGGCCGCAGCGGCTCTAGCTCAGACAGGGGCTAAGCCGCAGACGTCACCGTCGCCGACCGCCGGCGCAGATGTGCGCGCGCGCGTCAATGAAACGCTGGTCGACTCGTCGATTCCCGATGACCCGGCGTTCGCGCCCATGCTCGCCACGTACTCGCCCAAAGTCCGCGAGATCGAAAAAGTCATCGGCAAATTGAAAGGCGGCGATTTGCGAAAAGGCGGCGTCGGCGCCGGCTCGCTGGGTAATTTCGTGACCGATGGAATTCTCTTCGAAGCCCGCCAGAAACTCGGCAACACGGTCGCGTTGGCCGTAACAAACGCCGGGGGACTGCGTAAGAGCGCGATCTCGGAAGGTGACCTGCGCGAGAAGGACATTTGGGAATTACTGCCATTTGAAAACGCGTTGGTGCAATTCGATTTGACGGGCGCGCAGGTGATGACGCTGCTGAAGCAGGTCGTCTCGCATCGGGACGCGCAGGCCGGCGCGCGCATTAAATATGTGAACGACGCCGAGAACAGGCCGCAGCTGCAATCAGTGAAACTCCTGGTGGACGGCAAGGAGCAGGAGATCGATCTGAATGCGACTTACAAAGTCATCTGCATCGACTATCTCTGGAAGCGCACCGCGAATTTGCCGTCGGACTCAGAAGGGAATTACTCGGTGCTGGGACAGGCCAAAAAGATCGAGCCGCTGGGGCTGACGATTCGCGACGCGATGATCGATTACGTGAAGCAGGAGACTAAAGCAGGGCGCGACATCAAGGTGAATCTCGACGGGCGGTTCCTGATGGATCGAAGTGGCGGCGCAAGCCAACCGGAGGTGCAGCGATGATTAATCGACGAAAATTTCTGCAAACTTCTCTGGTAGGCGGCGCGGCGCTTACCATCCCTGGCAACCTGGCGAGTCTGATTTCGCCGAAGGCCTGGTCAGCATTGACTGAACCGCTGCTGGAAGTTGCGGCGGGCGAAACGCTAATCACGATCCTGCACACCAACGACACGCATTCACAGATCGATCCGATTGACGAGACAGATAAAACCTACGGTGGCAAAGGCGGGGTTGCGCGGCGCGCCACCCTGGTCAAGCGGGTGCGCAAGGAAAATCCCAACACGTTGATGGTCGATGCCGGCGACGTGTTCCAGGGCACGCCGTACTTCAACTTCTACAAAGGCGAAGTCGAATACAAATCGATGTCGCTGATTGGCTATGACGTGGTGACGCTCGGCAATCACGACTTCGACAATGGTGTCGATGCGTTGGTGGCGGCCATGAAGTTCGCCAAATTCGATTTCGTGTCAACGAACTATGACGTTCGCGGCACGCCTTTGGAAGGACACGTCAAGCCCTATGCGATACGGACGTTCGGCGATGTGCGCGTGGGGTTATTTGGCATGGGTGTCAGCCCAGACAACCTGATAACACCTGACAATTTCAAGGGCGTGAAATATCTAGACCCGGTGCGGATGGCCCGCGGAGTGGTTCGTTTGCTGCGCGAACAAGAGAAGTGTCACCTGGTCGTCGGCATGTCGCACCTCGGTTATTTTGCGAATCCCAGGCCCAACGAGATCGGCGATTCGCAGGTGGCAGCGCAGGTCAGCGGCATCGACTTCATCGCCAGCGGCCATACACACACGTTCATGAAGGCGCCGGTCGTGCAGAAGAACCCGGAAGGGAAAGACACGATCATTTTCCAGGTCGGCCGCAGCGGCATCTACGTCGGACGCGTCGATTTCAAGATGAAGGGCGGGCAGGTCGTCGCTTCGGCCGCAAGATTGCTGGATTTGCGAGACGAATCGCTGGCGTAGTGGCACAGACTTCAGTCTGTGTTTAGCACCAGAAAGCACCACAGACTGAAGTCTGTGCTACCAAGATGGCTGACGAAGCAACCAGAGATCGAGTTCGCGCGCTGGTCAGAGATGTGTTGAGTAAGACATTGCCCGACACGACAGCGGCAACTCCGCAGGAATCAAAGCCGGCGGGCGGTAGCCCGCCTCTAAACCGTTCAGTAGGTTCGAAAGTCACGCGCGATGAGTCAGCCAAACTTGTCATCACTGAAGATGACGTGCGCGGGCTCGAGCGCGGTGAAGTCTTGCGGATCGCTGAAGCCGCGCGATTGACACCGTTGGCGGCGGACATCGTCAGCGAGCGCGGTATTGAGATAGTCCGGCGCGTGCCGCGGAGCGGATCGAACCAGCACCAGACCGTCGCAGTCGGCGCGGATCATGGCGGCTTCGCGATGAAAGAAGAATTGAAAAGCTTCCTCACCGGCCTCGGCCATCGCGTCAACGATTTCGGCACCAACTCTGAAAGCGCCGTGGACTATCCCGATTTCGCGCACGCGGTCGCACGGGCCGTTGCCGACCACACAGCGGACGTGGGGATTGTGATCGACGGGGCCGGCGTCGGCTCGGCGATGACTGCCAACAAAGTTCCCGGCGTCCGCGCGGCCGCATGTTACTCGGTCGAGGTCGCAAAGAATTCGCGTGAGCACAACGGCGCCAACGTCCTGACCCTCGGCAGTAAGACCATCACGACCGATCAGATGCGTGAAATCGTTCGGGCCTGGCTCTCTACCGATCTCACCGAGGATCGGCATCGCAAGCGGGTCGGAAAGATTGACGCGATCGAGCGGCAATATCAACGGTAGGAACGCACGCATCCTGCGTGCGGTTCGCGAGCATCCCTGCTCGCGCGGGATCAGTAAAGCGGCCGGCAAGATGCCGGCGTACCGCACGCAAGATGCGTGCGCTCCATGCTAGAATCGAATCGCATCATGCCCTATCCAACCAACGGCGATTTTGAACAATTAGTCGAGCAAATTACCGATGTCATCTACGCGCGGCTGAACGGGCACGCTGATGATCAGGCGAAGATGTGCGGCTGCACGTCTGAATGCTTTCATCGTTGTCCGGAGCGGATGCATCGCGTGGTTGACGCTGGCGCGGCGCGCATTGGGTTGGTGCTGGGACAGACGGGTTCGGCGCGCGATTGGGCGAGCTTAATCGATCACACGCTGTTGAAGCCGGACGCCTCGCAAACCGAAATCAAGCATCTTTGTGAAGAAGCGGCGCAATATCATTTCGCGTCTGTGTGTGTGAATCCAACCTGGGTGCGCGCGAGCGCGTGTCATCTGCAGGGTTCGGGCGTTCCGGTTTGCACGGTGATTGGTTTCCCGTTGGGCGCAACTTTGGCGGACGTGAAGGCCTACGAAGCGCGGCGCGCGATCATGGATGGCGCACGTGAAGTCGACATGGTCATCAACGTCGGCGCGTTGAAGAGCGGAGACGACTGTCTGGTGGAACACGACATTCGTTCGGTGGTCGAAGTCGCGCACGAATACGACGTCATCTGCAAGGTGATTATTGAAACAGCTCTGCTGACTGACGATGAAAAAGTACGTGCCTGTCAGGCGGCCAAGAATGCAGGCGCTGATTTCGTCAAGACTTCGACCGGCTTCGCGAAAGGCGGCGCTACCGTCGCCGACATTGCGCTGATGCGCCGCACGGTCGGTGCGGAATTGGGCGTCAAAGCTTCCGGCGGCGTGAAGAGCATGGCGGATGCGCGCGCCATGGTCGAAGCGGGTGCAACTCGCATCGGCGCGAGCGTCGGCGTCAAGATTGCGCAGGAAGCAGCGGGCGTGAAAAGCAACGGACGCGGCGCGGTGGCCTATTAATCCTCTGGTAAATCGGCGCCCGATGAAATAATTAAGAATTGAAAAGTGAAAAATGCCAATTGCAAATTACTCTTAGGAAAGCTGTCGACCAGCTCTCGCGATGCGCGTGCCCGTCAAAGCCAGAATCCCAGATTTGCAGTTTTCATTTTTCAATTTTCAATTTGCATTCTCTTGGTCCTCGTTTCAACCACTGCCGGTCAAAGTCCTAAGCCGACGCCGCTGCCGGATCAGGACGTCGACGTAATTCGCACTGAAACTGATCTAACGAATCTGCTGTTCACGGCCACCGACAAGAACAGTCGTTACATAACGAACCTGCAGCAGGGTGACATCAGAGTGCTGGAAGACGGCGTGCCCCAGACGCTCTTCACCTTTCAACGCGAGACGGATCGTCCGTTGGCCATTGCCTTCGTTATTGACGTCAGCATTTCTGAGGAGCGCACACTGCCGGATGAGAAAGCCGCGGCGCGTACTTTCATCGAAAAGGTAATTCGCTCTGATAAGGATCAGGCGGCAATCGTTCCCTTCGAAGGCTACGCGCATCTGGAACAGCCCCTGACCCGAGACATAATCTCGATTTACCGCGCGCTAGACGGAGTCGAGGTCGCCTTTCCGTACTACACGGGTAGAGCGCCGGCGCTGGGAGGGATCACGTCGGTGCCGGGCGGGATCAGTGCGCCGCGGGAAGGGTCGACGGCCATTTGGGACACGGTGGCAATCACGTCGCGCACTGTCCTGGCGCGCAGCGTTTCGCAGCGGCGCCGCGCCATCATTCTCCTGACTGACGGGCAGGACACCAGTAGCCGCGTGCCGCGTGCGACCGCAATCGATCAGGCGCTCCAGGCAGAGACCGTCGTATACGCGATCGGGATTGGCGACAAGAGATACGAAGGCATCAATAAGAAAGCGCTCGACGATATCGCCGAGAAAACTGGAGGCCGCGCCTTCTATCCAAAAAAGAGCACTGATCTAATGGCCGCGTTCCAGGAGATTGAGCAGGAACTGCGGTCCCAGTATTTGATTGCGTACAGTTCGAGCAACAAACAGCGGGATGGTAAGTTCCGGACGCTCAAGATCGAGGTGACAAACGCGGCCATGGTGAAGGAAAAGCTGAACCTTCGGTACCGGCCCGGCTATTTTGCCCGGCAGAACTAGCACTGCCAAAAAGTCGCCTTCGTTTGGCAACAATGGGACGCAGGACAATCATCTGAGTGATTGCCTCGATCGTCAATTGGTTCAGAAAATTCGCAATTACTCTGTTTTTCACTCAATGCGAGAAATAACTATGACCTGGACACCGTTTTTCAAACGATTTGCCAACTGTCTGACTCTGCTAATGGTGGCGGTCGCGTCGTGCGCGTTAGCCGTGGCGCAACAATCGGCTGCTGATTCGAAAGGTCCGACCATGGCCGGTTCGGCGAACCTGAGTCAGGCGCAAATCGATGAGATCGTGCGCAAGTTCACCGCTAAGGAGACCGAATTTCGGAAGGCGCTGAACGAATATGCCTTCAAGCGCGATGCTCTGATTCAGGAGTTGGGGATGGGTGGTCAGGTAATTGGCGAATACCATCGCGTTTCCGACATGACCTTCGACGACAAAGGCAATCGATTTGAAAAGATCAACTTCTTTCCGATGCCGAGCCTCCAAGGCGCGACGATGACGAACGAGGACCTTGATGACCTCGGCGGCGTTAATCCATTTGCGCTGGAAGGTGACAAGGCCGGGCTCTACAACTTTAAGTATGTAGGCAAAGAACGGATCGATGAACTGGATTTGTTTGTGTTCGATGTCTCGCCGAAAGTGATGCCCAGCGCGAAGTCGAAGGATCGCGTTTTTGTCGGCCGGATTTGGGTAGATGATCGCGATCTGCAAATCGTGAAAGCCAAAGGCAAGGCCGGCCCCGAAACCAAATCGAATAAATTTCCGATCGTTGAGACCTATCGCGAGCAGGTTGGCAGATACTGGTTTCCCACCTACGTGTACGCTGACGACGATTTGATCTTCGATAACGGCAGCGACTTTCGCGTGCGCATGCGGGTGAAGTACACAGATTATCGAGTCGGCCGCGGCAAGGTGACGATCACCGAAATTGGCGATGCGCCCGAAACTGAGCCCAAGCCGCAATCGACGCCGCAGACTCAATCGAAACCCAATACGCCGGCGCCGTCCCAACCCCCGCCAGTTCAACCTAACACTGCAACTACTCGTGAAGGTGATGGGCCGGTTGATGGTGGGTTCATGAACGGCAAGGCCGTTGATTTGCCCAAGGCGGTCTATCCGGAAGCTGCGAAGAAGTCGCGTGCGAGCGGAAGCGTTCAGGTAAAGGTGCTGGTCGACAAGAGTGGAAACGTGGTCTCGGCAATACCGATCTTCGGTCCTCAGGTCTTGCAAGAAGCGGCGATCAAAGCGGCCATGCGCGCGAAGTTCAAACCAACGCTTGTTGCTGGAACGGCAGTGATGGTCTCGGGAATACTTACTTACGATTTTGTGGCGCCGTAGCTTTTGCACTGGCGCGTCGCGAGTTTCTGAATTCCTAATTCGCGCATGATGGTTTCCTGAACCTGCTTCACGAGCGCGTCGAGATCCTCATCAGTTTTCACCCACGAAGTTTCAACCGGCGGCATCATTACCATGACGATGGTGCCCGGCCAGGCTTCGCCGGTTCCTTTTCCCATCAACACGTCTGAGTTCTTCAAAGCGATCGGCACGATCGGCACGCCGGCCTGGACGGCCATGTGAAACGCGCCCTTCTTGAAGGGCAGCATCTCGCCGGGCTGGGCTCGCGTCCCTTCAGGGCACACCATGAAAGAGATTCCGGAACGAAGTCTGTCGGTTGCGATCTTGATCGTTTCGACCGCGCGCTCACGATTTGATCTATCGATCGCGATTACGTTCACAAATCCCATGGCGTAGCCGAGGATCGGCGCTTTCAACAGCTCTTTCTTGGCGATGGCCCCCATTCGTCGGCCGGTGAAGGCAAATAGAGGCGAAGCATCCAGATAAGAACGATGGTTTGATACGAAGACGTAAGGTTGATTCGGATCGAGATGTTCACGACCGCTAACTTCGACCTTGACGCCGGTGAGCCGGAGCCAGTTGCGCGCGCCCCAATTTGCCCACCAATAAATCCAGTCTTGCCGCCGGAAAAGCGTCCCGAGTAGCACAGCCTGCGGGGCAAAGAATAGCAATAGCCCTCCCGCGACCATCCACGACCAGATGAACAGCAAAACACCGATGATGTGCGGGCCGCGTCTTATGCTAGACTTCGCCGCGCTGGTTTCTGACCGCCCACCTATTTCTTGAGAGGTAATATCGGAATGCATCGTCGCTTTGTGTCACCCGTAGCGCTGGCAATCGTATTTGCCGCGTCCACGATCTTCGCCGGCGCCGTTCAAGCCCAACGCCGCGCCCCGGCTCCGGCTTCCAGTAATTCGATCCCTTCGCCCAAATCAGTTTTCGGTTTCGACCCGGGCCAGGATCGCACGATCATCGACTGGAAGCAGATTACCGATTACTTCACGCGTCTCGACAAGGCCAGCGATCGAGTCCAGGTCACCAACATCGGCACCTCGACGCTCGGACGCCAAATGTTTGCCGCCTTCATCAGCGCGCCCGAGAATATACGCAATCTCGACAAGTACAAAGCAATCCAGTCGAAGCTGGCGGACCCTCGTAAAGTTGTCAGCGATGCTGAACGTGAAGAGCTGATTCGCGATGGTAAGACCGTCGTCGCGATTTCATGTTCGATTCACTCGACCGAAATTGTGGCTTCACAAATGTCGACGCGATTGGCTTATGAACTGGCGAGCGACAATCGCCCGGACACCGTTTCGATACTGCAGAACGTAATCCTGATCCTGATTCCGTCGCCAAACCCCGACGGCGTCGATATCGTCGCCAACCATTATCGCAAGACCCTGGGCACCAACACTGAGGGCAGCAGTCCGCCCGAGCTTTACCATTATTACGCCGGGCACGACGACAACCGTGACTGGTTCATGCTCGATTTGAAAGAGACGAAGCACATTACGCGTCTCTTCTGGAAGGAATGGTTCCCGCAAATTGTTTACGACATTCACCAGCAGGGTTCGAATGGCTCGCGCTTCTTCGTGCCGCCTTTTTACGATCCACCGAATCCGCACATTAGTGCTTTGCTGCTCAGGCAGGTCGGATTGATCGGGCACAAGATGGCGGCGGATGTCACGGCGGCGGGTTACAAAGGAATTCTAACGAATGCGCTTTACGACACCTGGTGGCATGGCGGCTTTCGCACCGCGCCGTACTTTCATAATTCGATCGGCATTCTGACGGAGGCCGCGAGCGCGCGTCTGATGACGCCGACCAACGTTACGCGCGAACAACTTGGTCGCTCGAGCACGCGCGGCATGGGCAGCGCGCTGGACGTGACGACGAACTTCCCGAATCCATGGGCCGGTGGCGCCTGGCGTCCAGCCGACATCCTGGGCATGGAGTTGATTGCCTGTCATTCCGTCTTAACGCTCGCGTCGAATTATCGGGCTGACTATCTGCGCAACTTTTATGAATTAGGAAAGGCGGGACTCGCACCACCGTCGAGCGCCGATCCGATCGCTTACCTGATTACCGCCGGTCAGGGTCGCGATGAAAACCTGGCGAAGATGATCGGAACGCTGGTCGAACAAGGCGTCGAGGTTTACCGGCTCGACAAGGAATTGCATGGCGTTACCGGTACGCAGAAGTTGGTCGCTTCGACAGACAACCGAGGGAAGAAAACGCAAAGCGTCGCGGTCGCCTTACCCCCATCGCCAGGCGGTGGGGAGATTCCCGCCGGCAGCTATCTCGTTTTCATCAACCAGCCTTACCGGCAAAACGTGCTGGCACTCTTCGAGCCGCAGATTTATCCCGATCGCACCACCGCGACCGGAGAAGCGGAACGACCGTATGACGTCGCGGGATGGACGCTGCCCATGTCGATGGGGATCGAAACGCCGGTCGTGATCTCGATTGCCGAGCCGGCGACTGAAAGAAAGCTGACGCTGGTCAAAACTGAAAACGATGTTCGCAAGGATCTCGCGTTGACGCCGTGGACGGACGATAAGTCGCCCATAGCAAATCCCATCAAGCCGGGTATCCGTATCGGCATCTATCAAAACTCGCGCAGCGGCAACATGGATGAAGGTTGGACCCGTTATGTGTTCGACGCGTTCAATGTGCCCTTCAAGACACTGAGCGAAACCAGCATCAACGAGGTGAGTCCGCGCCCGAACTTCGACGCGATCATCCTGCCTTCGGAGCAGCAGCGCGGCAATCCTGATAACGACGCGCCGAACGAAAACACTCGGGGTGGGCTGAACGATCGCGGCTACGTCAACCTTGCGCGATTTGTGCAGGACGGCGGCACGCTGATTTGCTTTGACGGATCGTGCGGTGGACTGATCAACCGCTGGAAGTTGCCGCTGAAGAACGTGCTGCAAGGCGTCCGCTCCACTGATTTCTATTGCCCGGGATCGATTCTGCGAATCATCGTGGACAATTCAAACCCGATCGGGCGGACGATGTTGAAAGAGACTGACGCATTTTTCACCAACAGTTCAGCCTTCGAGACGACCGAGTTTCAAAAGCCGCAAGGTGACGTGATTGCCTCGATGGCCAGCGGGCCGGCGAAAGTAATTGCGCGGTACGCCAACGATAGTGTCCTGCGATCGGGATGGTTGCGGGGCGAAGAGAAAATCAAAGACAAAGTGGCGTTGGCCGAAATTCCGTCGGGCAAAGGCCGCATCGTTCTCTTTGCTTTCCGTCCGCAGCATCGCGGGCAGACCTGGGGAACATTTCCGTTCATTTGGAATGCGATCAATCTGAGTGTGGGCGGAACGGTGTCAGCAGCCCGACCGTAACGGAGGGCGTCTTTCACCCCGTTCTCGTCATTTGAAATGTGTCGTTGGGATTGGCGTTCGTGTATCCCCGGCAGTCTCTTTGGCGGCCTGCCCTCCCTGACGGTCGGGCTTCTGATTCGCTTGCCGCCGGGGTGCGCCGGTGCTATCTTCTCCTCGTCGCCAGGTTCTCTCCCCGGTTAAGTCTCTCCACCAACACTTTAGGGATGTTTGCGGTCGGGCATCGATCGAATAACAACCTTGCTCTAAAGGAAATGCATCAAATCCCCGTCGCTTGAGCCTTTCGTTGGTTGTTGAAGCGGTAATCGGTCTCTCCAAGGAGTTAACCATGAAGAAGTTCACTGCCCTCGCCCTAGCTTTCTCTCTTACGGTTCTGTTGGTTCCGGCCGCGCGCTCACAGTCACGTCCGCGCCGGGTAAATGCGGCTCCACCCGCCGAACAGACGGACCAGCAGACGCAGCCTCAAGTTTCGTTGCCAACAAACGGGGCGACTTCGCAGATGGGCAAGCCGCCCGCGCCGCCAGTTTTACGTGGGGCGAACCGCGACCCGAACGAGCAGAAACCTACTACGCCGCAAAAAGATGCTGGACCTGAGGAAGTCGGCGAAGGCGATGTGGTAAAGGTCGATACGACGCTCGTCAGCATTCCGGTGGCGGTGATGGATCGCGACGGCAAATTCATTCCGAACGTGACCAAGGACGAGTTCCGGATTTGGGAGAATGACGTTGAGCAGAAGGTCGCCTATTTCGCCTCAACCGATAAGCCTTTCACAGTGGCGCTGGTCATCGACACGAGCGCTTCGACCAGATACAAGATCGAAGAAATTCAGGATGCGGCCATCGCCTTCGTCAACCAATTGCGGCCGGATGACAAGGTCATTGTCGTTTCGTTTGACGACCGGATTAAAGGAGCCGATCGCCGGCCCACCAATGACCGGGCGACGCTGCGCAGCTGGATCATGGATATCCGAATCGGATCGGGTACTCGCCTGTATGACGCGGTGGACCAGGTAATTAACAATGTGTTCAATCATATCGACGGCCGTAAGGCAATCGTGCTTTTCACCGACGGCGTCGATACCACCAGCAAGCACGCAACCTATCAGACAACTCTGCAGGATGCGGAAGAGAATGACGCTCTAATTTATCCGGTGGAGTACGACACCTCATCCGACATGGGAATTTGGCTGCCGGGCGGCGGTGGCTACCCCGGCGGCGGATCGCGGCGCGGTGGCAACTACCCGAACGGGGGCGGAAATTATCCTTACCCCAACGGGCGAAACGCCCCCAATACCAGCGGCCGGAATTATCCGAATGGAAATGGCGGCGGAAATAATCCGAACGGGAACGGCGGAAGTTATCCGAACGGTAACGGCGGCGGAAACTATCCCAACAGCAACGGCCGCAATAATCCGAACAACAACCGAAGTGGCGGCAGCATTTTCGATGTGCTGGGCGCGATTCTGAATGGCGGCGGCGTGTTTGGCGGAGGCTATCCAGGCGGCGGACGCAATCGCGGAAACTGGCCGGGTGGCGGCGGTGCGGGAACCACTCGTGCGGAATACGAAATCGCCGATCAATATCTGCACGACCTTGCTCGCGTCAGTGGCGCACGCCTGTACGATTCGGAGCAAACCAATCTGAACATGGCTTTCCAGTCCGTGGCAGAAGAACTGCGGCGGCAATACAGCCTGGGTTATTACCCGAAGAACCGGCCGCAGCCCGGTGAACGCCGCAACATTCGCGTGCGGGTTAATCGACCCGAATTGGTAGTGCGCACGCGCGATAGCTACATCTTCCAACAGGGAACGAGTCAGAGCGCGCAAGGTAATACGCAACCCGCTGCCAAACCACCCGTTTTGAAGAAGGATTATTCAGGGACGCAGTGGCACTAGACCACGGTGGCGTCGGGTATTAGAGAGTTCTTCGGCACGATGATGATGCGGTCGCGGATGTAGTACATGCCGTTTGGCCCATCCACATTTTCAACTCCCGCTTCGTTCAACAGGCGCACGTCTTTCCCGATGCGCGCGTTCTTATCGATGATGGCGCGGCGGATGATGGTATTCTCGCCCACGCCCACGCGCGGCCGGCCGGCTTCGCGATCACCGAGCATATCTTCCAGCGTCTGGTAATAGTCAGCGCCCATCATGTAGGCGGCATCGATTTGCGTGCCTTCGGCGATGCGACTGCGCAAGCCGATCAGGGAACGATTGATCTTCGCGCCGTTGATGATGCAACCATCGCTGATGATCGAGTCGTGAATCTCGCACTTGTCCATCTTTGACGGCGGCAGGTAGCGGGCGCGCGTGAACAGCGGCGCTTCGGCATCGAACAGATTGAACGGCGGAATTGCCGACGTCATATCCAGATTGGCTTTGTAGAACGCCGCGATCGTTCCGATGTCTTCCCAGTATCCATTGAAAAGATAGGCCTGCACGTTGTACTTGTTGATGCTGCCGGGAATGACCTCTTTGCCGAAATCCAGCCGCGTCGGGTCCTCGGCCAAGACCTCTTCCAACCGGTCGTACTTGAAAACGTAAATGCCCATGGAGGCGAGGTACGGACGTCGCAGCGCTTCATCCGCCGACAAGCCGAGCATCGTCGTATCGACGCGCATTGACTCGAGCGCTTCGCCCTTGGGCTTCTCGCGGAACTCGATGATGCGGCCATCGCTATCGACCTTAAGCAGGCCAAACTCGCTGGCTGAGTCGGGCGGGATGGGGATCACCGACACAGTTATGTCTGCATTGGTCTCGAAGTGCCGCGTCAGGAACTTTCGATAGTCCATCCGGTAAAGATGATCGCCCGAGAGGATCATCAGGGTGTCGATACGCCAGTCGCGAATGTGCGGCAGCACCTGACGCACGGCGTCGGCAGTCCCCTGAAACCAGTCGGGCCGCTCGGGCGTTTGCTCTGCGGCGAGAATCTCGACAAAGCCGTCGGCAAACGGCGAGAAGCGATACGTGGTCGCAATATGCCGGTTGAGCGACGCCGAATTGAATTGCGTCAGAACGAACATGCGAATCACGTCTGAATTGATGCAATTCGAAATTGGCACATCGACCAGCCGATACTTTCCGCCCAGCGGCACAGCAGGCTTTGAGCGCTGCTCCGTCAGAGGAAACAAACGACTGCCCGCACCCCCGCCAAGAATTACGGCCAAAAGACTATGTCTGGAAGGCATAAGCTAGCGCGAGGATATAGGGAAAACGAGCAGCGATACAAGGCTGCCAATCCTCATTTCACACGAGCATCCCAGACGCGCTATGATTTGAAGTTTGCCGCTGGCCAAAATTCGTCTCTATCAGGTGGCGGCAAGCTTTTAAACATGACCCAGGAAGCCATCGAAGTCAGGGGCGCGCGCGTCAACAACCTCAAGAACATTTCGTTCTCGATTCCCATCAATCAATTGACTGTAGTGACCGGAGTCAGCGGTTCCGGCAAGTCTTCGCTGGCCTTCGACACGGTTTACGCCGAAGGACAGCGCCGTTACGTTGAGTCTTTGTCGGCATATGCTCGCCAGTTCCTCGAGCGGATGGACAAGCCCGACGTCGACGAAGTCCGCGGGATTGCTCCCGCGATTGCGATTCGGCAAAAGAATTCGACGCGCAATCCGCGTTCAACCGTCTCCACGCAAACAGAGATTTACGATTATCTGCGTCTGCTTTACGCGCGCGTCGGCGTTACCATCTGCCGCGTCTGTGGCCGCGAAGTCCGACGCGATTCGCCTGAATCCGCCGCTGACGAAATCCTGACGCAACTGACAGAAGGGTCCAGGTTCTTTCTGTTGTTCCCGGCGAAGTCCGGATTGAATGTGTCAGAAGCTCGACCGTCAGGGACGGCAGCCACAGAGATTTCAGCCAAGACGCGGAGAAACGGAGACGCGCAGACGCGGGGTCAGAACAAGTCTCCGCGTCGCCGTGTCTCTCCATCCCAGCGTCAGTTCATCACGGCCCACCTGATGAGCTTGATGCAGCGGGGCTTTACGCGACTGTTCGTCGATGGTCAGCAAATAGACCTGACTTCACCGGACGACTATCAGCGTGAAGATTTCGAGAATGTCTTTGTGCTGGTGGATCGTTTGGTCGCGCGTTCCGATGTGCGTCAGCGTCTGGTTGATTCGCTGGAGACCTGCTTTCGAGAAGGTCATGGCCAGGCAATGATTGAGGTGAGTCTCCCCTCTCCCGATGTGAGTGGGGCCAAACCTCTCCCGGAGGGAGAGGGCCGTACCCTGCGCTTCTCCGAAGGCTTCGAATGCAAATACGACGGCACCGTCTACGCTATACCTGAACCGCGCCTCTTCAGTTTCAATAATCCATACGGCGCCTGTCCGACCTGCCAGGGTTTCGGCAATACGATTGGACTCGATCTCGATCTGGTCATTCCCAATCCCGGATTGAGTTTGAGCGAAGGCGCAATCGAGCCCTGGACCAAACCACAATATGAATGGGCGCAGGCGGAGTTGAAACGCTTCTGCAAGTCCGAGCGCATTCCGATGAACGTCGCGTTCAATCAACTGACGCGGCCGCAACAGCGCCAAGTCATCAACGGCAAGAATGGTTGGAGCGGCGTCCGCGGTTTCTTCGACTGGCTCGATACCAAGAAGTACAAGCTGCACGTGCGAGTATTTCTGTCGAAGTATCGCGGCTACACGCGATGTCCCGATTGCGATGGCAGCCGTCTGCGGCAGGAAGCGCGTGACGTGCGCGTCGGCAATCGAACGTTGGCCGAGGTTTCGGGGCTGTCTATTAAGGACGCTGCAGCTTTTTTCGAAGCGCTGGAGCTGACCACTGAGCAGGCCGCCATCGCCGATCGGGTGCTTTTTGAAATTCGCCGACGGCTGAAATTCCTGGTCGAAGTTGGTTTGGATTATTTGACCCTGGATCGTCTGGCTTCGACCTTGTCCGGCGGCGAGGCCCAGCGAATTCAATTGGCTACCAATCTCGGATCGTCTTTGGTCGGTGCGTTGTATGTTCTGGACGAGCCCTCGATTGGCCTGCACCCGCGCGACAATGATCGGCTGATTCGTCTGCTCCAGAACCTGCGCGACATCGGCAACACCGTTTTGGTGGTCGAGCATGACGCCGAGATGATGCGTTCTGCCGATCACATTCTCGACATTGGCCCGGCTGCGGGCGAGCTTGGTGGACGGCTGATTTACGAAGGCGATTTTTCCGGTTTGTATGGAGCATCGCAATCGCTCACCGGTCGTTACCTGCGCGGCGAAGCGGAAATCAAAGAGCCGAAGCACCGGCGCGCGCTGCAACTGAAGCAGTTGAAGATTCGCGGCGCGAGCGAACACAATCTCAAGGGAATTAATGTCGATGTCCCGCTGAATATGCTGGTTTGTGTTACGGGTGTGAGCGGGTCCGGTAAGTCAACGCTGATTCACGACTGCATTTATGCCGGACTGAAGAAAGAGTCCGGAGAGTGGCAAGGTCATGTGGGCGCGTTCCAAAAGATTGAGGGCACCCAATACGTCGATGAAGTGATTCTCGTCGATCAATCGCCGATTGGCCGCACCCCGCGCTCTAATCCAGTCACGTATATCAAGGTCTATGACGGAATTCGCGAAGCCTTTGCGAATACGCGTGAGGCGAAGGCGCACGGGTTCGATCCCTCACACTTCTCATTCAACGTTCCCGGTGGCCGCTGCGAAGTTTGTCAGGGCGACGGCACGGTCACGGTCGAGATGCAGTTCCTGGCCGACGTTGAGCTGGTTTGCGAAGAATGCAAAGGCACGCGCTTCAAACAGCAGATTCTCGACGTGCGTTATCGCGGCAAGAATATTCACGACGTGCTGAACCTGACCGTGCGCGAAGCCATCACGTTCTTTCGCGACATCAACAAGATTACAAACCGGCTGCGGCTGCTTGATGACGTTGGCCTGGGATATCTGCGTCTGGGACAATCAGCGACGACCCTGTCTGGTGGCGAAGCGCAACGCGTGAAGCTGGCGGCGCACCTGGCGAAACGGGCCGGCGCGAAGACGCTATACATTTTCGACGAGCCGACGACGGGCCTGCACTTCGACGACATCAATAAACTGCTGGCAGCCTTTCGCGCCTTGATTGACGCGGGCGGATCGCTGTTGGTCATCGAACACAATCTCGATGTGATCAAGACTGCGGATTACGTAATCGATCTCGGGCCTGAGGGAGGAAACGCCGGCGGCCATGTTGTTGCCACGGGTACGCCGGAAGAAATCATGAAGGCGAAAGAGTCCTACACCGGAAAATACCTGCGCGAGTACTTGTCGCGCTCGAACGGAAAGCTGCGGCCGGCGAACTGAATAAGGAGGGCTCCGTTTCACTTCTTCGGGTTGAGAGAAAAGAACATCATGACACTCAAAGACAAAATCATTTCCGACATGACGGCCGCGATGAAGGCGAAGGATGCGGCGCGCACGTCGACGTTGCGCATGGTTAAAGCCGCAATTATGAATCGGGAAAAGGACGGCGGCGACGCGCTGACGGACGAAGACGTGATGAAGTTGCTGCGTTCGCAGGTCAAGCAGCGGCGCGACTCGGTTGAGCAGTATCAGAAGGCTGGCCGGCAGGAATTAGTCGACAAGGAGACCGCTGAGATTGCCGTCATCGAAGAATACTTGCCCCAGGCTGCATCCGAAGCTGAGATTGAGCAGGCTGTCACCGACGCAATTGCGGAAACCGGCGCGAGTTCGATGAAAGATATGGGCGCAGTCATGAAAGCGTCGATGGTCAAACTCGCGGGCAAGAATGCGGACGGCAAGGTGGTTAGCGAAACCGTCAAGCAGAAACTCGCGGGCTAGTGGCACAGACTTCAGTCTGTGATTGCTTCTCAAATACTTTGTTCCCTAGTGCCATCACAGACTGAAGTCTGTGCCACCATGAACGCTTTCATTATCTGTTTAGATCGGGAATTCAAACAGCTCGAGGCCGCGTGGGGCGATTCGATCGACAAACTCGATTCGTCCAACTTTTATTCAGAAAGTCAGCAACAGTTATCTCCCGCCGCTGAACAAATCCTCCGCAGCGCTCGTATTGTCGAGCAGGTCTCGGGCGGGATCACTGCAAATCTTTGGGACGATCCGTTTGAATGGACGCTGCCCGAGACTTTAAGGACCAAAGACAAATTGAGTGCGTATCTGGACGAAGTCCACGACGCGCGGAGAAGAGCGTTTCAACTGTTCGTAGATGACGCAGATTTGTTGAAGACTGTTATGGCGCCGCCTGGCCCGACGTCGCTGATGTCCTTATTACTCGATGCATTGGTGCGCGCCCGGCATCACCAATTGACCGCAGAAGACTATTTAAGAACCAGGGCCGAGTTTCATTCTTCTCATACGGACGATCTTCGTTCATAATTCGCCTTCGATAATTCCCGAGACCTTCTATGTATTGTCCAAGATGCGGCCAGCAACAAGCGACTGACTCGATGCGTTTCTGTTCGCGCTGCGGCTTCCTGATGGAAGGAACCGTTCAGCTGCTGGCGCATGGCGGGATGCTGCCGGTGGTTCAGGCGCCGGATGGCGAGAAAAAACGTTCGCCGCGGGCCAAGGGTGTGATGCAGGGCGCCGCGCTTTTTTTGCTGGGCGTTTTGATCGTGCCCATCCTGGCGATCATGTCCAGCTTCGCTCCGGGAAGACTGGAGGACGTATTTGGTTTCTTTGCCGCCGTCGCGGCCATCGTTTTCTTTGTCGGCGGCCCGCTGCGGATGCTCTTCGCGGCAATCTTCGAACAGGGTGCGCCGAAATATCCGCAGTTCACTCAGACCAGCTATCCGCCGGCAATTCCACCGGCGCGCGTTTCGGCTCTGCCCCCTCCGGCAGTGAATCCGGCCAGCCAGTGGCGGCGTCCGGACACCGCCGAGATCCAACCACCCGTGAGCGTCACCGACAGTACGACCCGCCTGCTTGATAAAGAGCCCAAGTCTTAAAAGCCTGGCCACATTGCGTGACTGTTAACCTCGCGGCAAAATCAAATCATGACGAGCGCGCCAAACGCTCAAGAGAATGATCTGGCTGCGCGGCTGCGAGAACGCATCAGGAGCGAGGGCCCGATCAATTTTTACGATTGGATGCAGGCCGCGCTCTATGATCCGCAAGCCGGGTACTACAGCCGTGCTGACTTGATGCGGCAGGGACGCGCCGGCGATTACCGTACTGCGCCGGAAACCAGTCAGCTTTTCGCCGCGACCTTTGCTCAGTACTTCATGAAATCGTATTACGACCTCGGCGCGCCGGAGCAATGGCATATTGTCGAGGTTGGAGCGGGCGCCGGCAGATTTGCGCACGGAATGCTGCGATGTTTGGAAACCGAGTTCCCAAAAATATTCGACGCCACCAAATATATCCTGGCCGAAATGACCGCCGACAATCTCTCTAAGGCCGCGGCCGAGCTGGAACGATTCTCTGATCGCGTCGAGTTTCGCCGCCTTGAGGAGATAGACAGCCCATTCGAAAACGCAATCATATTCTCGAACGAGTTAATCGATGCATTCCCCGTTCATCGGGTGATCGGGCGCAATGACTCTTTGAGAGAGCTACATGTCGGCCTCAACAACCGCGAAGAATTCATCTGGGTCGAAAGCGATCTTGATGAGGACGTAGCCGCTTACGGCGAGCGCATTAGCCTGCATCTGGCAGACGGGCAAGTTTTCGAGATCAATCTTGCTGCGGAAGAATATGTGGCACGGGGGGCGAAGCTACTTGGCCAGGGCTTGCTGATTACGGTTGACTATGGAGCGTCGCGCGAAGAGTTGCTCACGACGCCTCATCGATTCAAAGGCACGCTGCGCGCCTTTCACCGGCATCAACTGATTGACGATGTATTCGCCAATCCTGGCAGTCAGGACCTTACGACTACCATCGACTGGACGCAGCTCCAGGAGGCCGGCAATCGATACGGTCTTGAAACCTTAGGTTTGCAAAGCCTTGATCGGTTTCTAATCGGCGAAGGTTTGCTTGAGGGATTACAGAACCTGGCTCGAACACTGACTCAGCCTGCCGATATCGTCAATCTGCAATTAGGTGCGCGCGAAATGATCCTGCCTAATGGTTTAGCCGCGGCCTTCCAGGTCTTGATTCAGCGAAAAGAGAGCTAATCGCGAAAGTAAAAACAAGGAACCAGCCCGGTCTCCTAAAAAATTAGTTGACAACCCAACCGTGATGCGAGTATAAGTCCTAAACGCTTAGGAGAGACTCGAATGGCGCGAACAAAGAGTGACAACTTAACACCCCTGGAACTGGAGATCATGCACGTGTTATGGGCCGAAGGCCCGGCGAATGTGCAGACCGTTCAGCAGCATCTGCCCCGCGAACTCGCGTATACGACAGTGCAGACGATGCTCAACATTCTGCACCGGAAGGGGAAAGTGAAGCGCACGCTGAAGGACCGCGCCTATCTTTACCAGACGGTTGTCAGCCGGAGCCAGGTGGTCGGCCAACACATGAGCGATATTGTCGATCGTTTGTTCGGTGGATCGGCTGAGAGTCTCGTCATGAGTCTGGTTGAGACGAAACATCTCACTCCCAAAAAGCTCGCGCGCTTGCAGAAACTCCTTGAAGAGAACCGGGAGGGTAAACAATGAAGGCCACGACCCAAATCCTGCTGACCTTCGTGCTTAACGCGCTGTGGCAAGGGACGCTGATTGTTGCCTTTGCGGCTCTGGGCGATTTGATGCTGCGACGCGTCAGTCCAGGTTATCGTCATAACCTTTGGGTTATTGCGCTGCTTGCTTGTTTGATTATCCCGGCGCTCAGTTGCTTACCGCTGGTGCAGACTAACGCGACCGCGCCTTCGACGCAGGCCCCGCTCGGCCCGATTCCAATGGTGACCAGCCGGATAATTACCCCCGGCGTTGAAGATGTAAGCACTTCGCGATTACCGGACCAGCCGAAGGTTTCGGAAAGTGCTTCGCTCTCGCGTTCTCTGCGTGTAACGCAATGGCTCGCGTTCACGATTGTCGGGGTCTATTTGCTGATCGTCCTTTGGCGGACGGTGGCGCTGATGCGTGCCTGGCGACGTACAAAAAAGATTGTTGCGGGTGCGTTTGAATGCGCGTTTCCTGACGCAGTGCAGGTTCTAATTGAGCGATGCCAGGCTGAAGCGGGCGTAAAGTCCGGTCGCGTGCTGTGCTCAAGTCACGTGGCCATGCCCATCACGGTGGGCGTCTGGGATCGCATAGTAATTTTGCCGCGCCGGTTCGCGAGTGAAGTGAGCGTCGAGTTGCTTACCTCGGCTCTCGGTCACGAATTCCAGCACGTAGCGCGGCACGATTATCTGCTCAATCTTATTTACGAAGTTCTGTATTTGCCGTTGTCCTTTCATCCTGCGGCGGCGTTGGTACGCCGTCGTATCAGACATACGCGCGAGTTGTGCTGCGACGCCGCAGTAACAGACGCGTCGATCTCAGCGGAAGTTTACGCGCGGTCACTAGTGAAGCTGGTTGGCTCAGCGCCGCTGCTTCCCCTGGCCCCGGACACGACTATTGGCATGAATGAATCAGATATCCTGGAGGTGCGAATCATGGCTCTACTTAAGAAATCAAATCTGTCTGCGCGCCGCCGCGTGCTCTTGCTGATCGCGGCAGCTTTGTTGTTGGCATTGCCGTGTGTGGCGGCTGCGCGTCTTGGCTTGAGCTTCGAAACGACGGCGACGGGGCAAGAAACAAAGGAGCGGCAGAGTCAAAAGAAAGACCGCGCGCAAATTGAGAGAGCGGTCGTCGAACTTGAATCGGAGGCCCGGAAAGTGAAAGAGACTCTGGCGCTGACTCCGCCAACCAAGAAGGATGAGCGGGCAGTGCTCGAGGCAAAACTCACCGAGATCCAACGCAATCTCGAAGAACACCGGCTATTTCTCGAAGCGTCGCAGTTACGAACGCAGGAGGCAGCTGAGCAGAGGCTGAAGCGGCTCCTGGAAGATTACGGTAAGAGTCAGCCAACCGATGAAGCGAAGCTGAAGGAATATCAGCAATTGCTGGCCCAGGCTAAATTGAAATCGCCGGCTGAACTCGAAGAAGTTCGGCAGACGATTGAGAAGCTGGCGGCAGAACAGGCGGCGGCCCAGGGAGATCGCAAACCGCGACTCCTCAGTCATAGTGAACCTCGTTACACCGACGATGCGCGCGCACGAGGCGTGGAAGGGAAGGTATTGCTCGGGTTTACCATCGATCATAACGGGGTTCCGCAGAGCATTCAGATTAAACGGTCGCTAGATCCGTCTTTGGATCAGGCCGCCATTGAAGCGGTGCGCGATTGGCGATTCGAGCCGGCCATGAAAAACGGGCAGGTGGTTTCGATGTGGGTCGAATCGGAAATCGTTTTCAGCCTTAGCAATGGCGCGCAAAGTCAGGAAGAGCGCGAAGTCCGCGCCCGTCGGGCTAAGGAAGAGTATGAGAAGGCGCAGTTTGAAGGTCAGGAAGTTAGAGTCCGGTTGGGTGACGAGAGCAAGCGCCGCATCGAACGACTGGCCGAAGAAAAGCGGGATGCCGTACTCGCCGGATTGGCCAAGATTTCCATGGATCACGCCATTCAAATTGCTAACAGCAAGGTCCCGGGCAAAGTCACGGAATGTAGTCTGGTTGGGGAACATTGGGAGGGCTCCGGCGAACTGGCCAAGCCCTCGCTGGTCCTTTATCACGTCGTCGTTCTTTCAGATGGCGTAACGCTGGTAAAGAGTCATGTGCTGATCAATGCGATGGACGGCAGTGTCGTCAGCGTTAAGAAAGAAGAAAAGCGTGAAGAAGAAGAGATGGCCGGTTCTGCCTACGCTTCGGAAGGCATGAGTAAGGGCGGCCGGGCCATCAACGGTGGCGTACTGAACGGCAAGGCGACGAGTTTGCCGGCGCCGGTATATCCCGATATTGCGCGGGCAGCACATGCCAGTGGCCCCGTGAACGTGCGCATCGTGATTGACCAGGGCGGAAACGTCATTGAAGCCACGGCGATTTCCGGACATCCTTTGTTGCGCGGCGCGGCGATGGCTGCGGCGAAGGAAGCCAGGTTCACGCCGACGCGATTGAGCGGAGAACCGGTGATGGTCAGCGGTACGCTGGTCTACAATTTTATCGCGCAGTGAACAGCACGGCTGGAGTTTAGACGCCGCTCTGTCTGCGGCGATCTAAACCTGGGTGGATGGGCTCCTCCAGGGAAGAAAGGCGGTCGCGAGGCCGCCTTTCCATTTTGCGGGCAAGCGATGCGTGGTAGAGTAGCCGCCGTCCCGGACGCAATGTCAGTGCCACCTGGCGGTAGGCGGGTTGGTAGTCAGAAAATAAGATGAAGCGCTTCCTCTCTGCATCGTGGCTGATCCTACCTATTTGTTTTCTCATCAATGCCCAGACCCCAACCCCCAATTCTTTATCAGAAAAACCGGGTAAGGCTACTTCAGGGAAAGAAGATCCTGAGCTTCGTCAGCGCCGCTCAGTTGCTCTGTCGGCTCTGGAGTCTTTAGCGATTGAAGCGCGCAGTTATCGTGATGAGCCACTGCGCGCTCGCACCCAGGCGCGAATCGCGGACGTGCTTTGGGATCAGGATCAGGACGCTGGCCGCGCGCTGTTCCGGCGCGCGTGGGAAGTGGCGGAGGCCCTCGAGGCAAGTGCTTCCTCCCCCAGCGCGGCGATGCCGGGCCGTACGCCCGCCGGACGCACGCCGCGGCCCCGCGTGAATCTGCGGCGAGAAATTCTGCAGTTGGTTGCCAGGCGCGATCGTCAGTTGGGCGAAGAATTTTTGAAACGAATGACGCCGAAGGATGATGCCTCGAAGAGTTCCGAGGGTGCTTCAAGTTCATCGAATTTGTCTGCGGCCGAGATTGCTGAGCGATTAAGGCTGGCAAATAATTTCCTGGCTGATGGCGAGTTGCAACGCGCTCTCGAATTCGCGGACCCGGCATTGATTCAGATAAATCCGGCCACGATAGGTTTCTTGATTGCGCTGTATGAGAAGAACCCTGCCGCGGCTGACCAGCGGTTCGCATCGTTGCTTTTGATCGCGGCCGCCGATCCTGCTTCGGACGCAAACACCGTCTCGTTATTAACCTCGTACGCGTTTACGCCTTCGATTATTCTGGTGGTCTCACCCGGCGGAATTCCTTCGAGTAACTCTTATCAGTCTCATCCACCGCCGGCCCTATCTCCCCAGCTCCGTAAGGCCTTCTTTCAAACGGCCGCGAACATTCTGCTGCGGCCGATCGCGCAGATTGAACAATCATCAGCCGGACGCGCCGGCACCTACTTCATGGTGACGCGAGTCCTATCGCTATTCCAGCAACACGCGCCTGATCTTGCGCCCGCTTTGAGTGCACAGCTTGCGGCGCTGGGTCCGGAAGCTGGGCGGCCAACGGCGGAAGCCGGCGATCGGGCGGTTAATCGGGGAATGAACGATAGCGGCAAGCAAGGCTCTTTCGACGATGATTTGCAGGATCGCCTGGATCGCGCCCGGACTTCGGATGAACGAGATCGGGTCTACGGCTTCGCGGCAATGAGCGCTGCCGATCGAGGTGACCCGATCGCCCACGACTTCGTCGACAAGATCGCAGATTCAGAAACACGTAACGGTGTGCGCAAGTTTGTCGATTACACTTTCATTCGCAGTTTGCTGGAAAAGAAGCGGGCCGATGATGCCCTGGCGTTGCTGCGTAAAGCCGATCTGCCAACCACGCTGCGGTCGCATTTCCTCACGCGCGCCGCTGGCGTGGTCCGCGAAAAAGATCGAATCCGCGCCGGCGAATTGCTGGACGAAGCATTGACTGAAACACGTCGCATCAATGCCGGAACTTCGGATCGCGCTTATTGTCTGGTTGCTTTGCTGCTGCAGTTTTCAAAAATCAATCAGTCGCGCAACTGGGAGTTGCTGAGCGAAACCGTCAAAGCCGCTAACGCCGTGCCGGACTTTACGGGAGAGAACGGACAAACGTCGCTGACGCTGGAAGGCAAATTCAGCATCCGCATGGGTACTGAACTGGCCTCTCCGACGGATTTGGCGCAGGTATTTCAGAATTTAACGGCAGAAAATTTCTATCAGGCGCTCGATGCCGCGCGCGGTTTCAGCGGTGACGCGCCGAAGGCGTTGGCGATGATTTCGGTCGGCCGAGTGACGTTTGAGAAGAAGAAGTCAGATCGCTAACGAGAGCTTGCGTAATGGTCTCCGCATTCGTGCCGTTAGGCACGACATGTCATGGAATCCGAGTCAAATATCGATTCACAATGCCCCTGGGAAGGGCTGTTCGTTCTATAAGCATTTTGCGCTACGCGGCGACGCGACATAATCCAAGTGGACTAGCTTCACTTCGATGGCCACAGTTGTGACCAAGTAGTTGGGGGTGGCGCCGCAACAGAGTTATGCCGGCGATTCTTGAAGGCCACGACGCCAATAACGGCCGCGGCGATTAAGTTCATACCAAGCGCTGTCCACCATAAACCGACTAGAGCCCTGGATCCTCCGATGGCCGGATGCGAAAACCAAAGAGCCGCTACAGTCAACAGCACAATGACCATCGTGAAAAGGACGTTGAGCGGATTTGTCCAAACCCTAACGGAACCATGTTTTGAACTCTTCCAGCACTCCCAGCGCCAAACGGGCAAATTCCCGCCAAGTTCAAAGCCTAACAGGAAACGATACCGAGCAAGGCTTTGAATTTGGGCCGTTGCCTCCAACATTAGCAAGCCAAAAAGCACATTGATGAAGGGTACCAAGCAAAGCACCGCCGCAATATTCGGTCGCTGGCGGAGTGAATCGAATGTCATCGCTGTTACTGGATTGCCGGATGAACTAGAGGCAGAGGTTGCAGTTATGATTTGACTAAGAGCCCACCCGACCGCCAAGAAGACGGCAGTGAGATAGAGACTTCTGTATCGTTGGACTAACTTGACACACTCTTCAAGTTCACGAGTTACCCATTCAGCCTCAAGACGCTGAAATTCTGCAAATCGTGTGATTTCAATTACGCTCGTGTCAGTGTGCACCTTTTGTCTCCGTCTTCCATCGGTGACTGATGACGATGGAGAACATCAGCAGCTAGCTCAATTGAGGCACGAACGTCAGGCCGCGCTCAATCGGAGCATGACGCGAGGATTCTGTCGCCCGCTTCGGGGGCTCGAACCTAAAAACAAACTCTGATCCCAGGGCGGCGCGCTTCGCGCTTACCCTGGGCTATTGCATTTCACGCTTTCAGCGTGATGAGCCGCTCTCACAGTCGCGCTATCGCCCCGGTGATTCATCCGCCACGCGATACTTCTCTTTCTCTTTTTCCTTTTGCAAATACGGAATGCCTTTCTCCATCCACTCGGGCGCGGGCGTGCCTTTCAGGAAGTGATCGAAGAATTCCTGCATCCGCCGCGTGTAGTCTTTCTGGTTAATGCGCCGGCGGAGGCCGTGCTTCTCGCCGTTGTAGCTGAACATGTAGGCTTCTTTGTTCATGCGGCGCAGGCCGAGATAGAACTCGATGCCCTGGTACCATGGCACCGCGTCGTCTTCGTCATTGTTGATGAGCAGCAGCGGCGTCTGGATCTTATCGATGTGAAAGAGCGGCGAGTTCTCGAGGAAACGCATTGGATATTCCCAAAGCGAGCCGCCAATGCGCGACTGTGAATGTTCGTATTGAAATTGTCGCGGCAGCCCTGTGCCCCAGCGAATGCCGCTATAGGCGCTGGTCATGTTGGCGACGGCGGCGCCCGCTTCGGCAGCTTTGAAGCGGTTCGTCTGGGTCACCATGTACGCGATTTGATAGCCGCCCCAACTGTGGCCCTGGATGCCGATATTGCCTTCATCGACATAGCCTTTGTCGACGACTGCTTGCACGGCGGGCAGCACGCATTGCAAGGCATCGCGGCCCGGATATCCGGTCTTATAGACAATGTCAGGCATGAAGATCAGATAGCCGTTGCTGACGTAATACGCTGCGTTGATTGAAGTGCCGGGACCCGGCGCGCGGAATTGATGAATGCCCTGCGACAGCCGTTCATAGATGTACACGATCATCGGATACTTTTTCTTCGGGTCGAAGTTATCCGGTTTCAGCAGCATCCCTTTCAGGGCCACGCCGTCGGTATTCTTGAAATTCACCATCTCAGCGCTGCCCCAGTTGAATTGGGCGCGTTGCGCGTCGCCGTTGCTGATTTTCTTTGGCGCTTTGAAATTGGAATCTGTGACCCAGATGTCGGGGAACTCATCGAATCGCGAGGCCGTGAACATGAACACGTCGGCGTCCCTGGCTTTCGTCGGATTGTTGTAATCCTTCGCGCCCATGATCAACTTTTCGGGCATGCCGCCGCTGAGGCGATCGCGGTAGAAACCTGAATCGCGCGTCTCGAGGTTTTCCGCATGCAGTAGTAAAGGTGTCGCCGGATCGATGGTGCGCTCGCGTGGTTCGAGCCGGACATAACGAAATTGAATCTTGTCCTTGCGGCCGACGCCGTCCGTCAGGTTCTTCGCGCCGCTGCCGTCGGGCGAGACCTGCCAGACATCGAAGCGATCGTAAATGAGTACGTCGCGATCGTCTTTGGTCCAACCGGCAACGCCATACGCGTTCGGCAAGTCCGGCGTGTCGCTCTCTTCGTTGAAGAAGTTTACGCCGATGCTCTTCGTAAGATTTACTTTCGCGCCGGTCGCGACTGAATAGCTGGTCCAATCTTTGCCGTCAAAGTAGAGCGCGTATTTGCCGCCCGGCGAGAGCGACACGTTGAAGCGCTGTTTCTGCGTGACTGGTTTGCGCGAGCCGTCATCAGCGTTAATCAGGTAGTAGTCAGTCAGGCCTGGATCGTAATCGCTGGTGACCCGATAAGCGCGGTTGTCGGTGCCGATTGCCATTCGTCCGTCGGTCGAAGGCTGGAGGTTTTCCATTTTCTCGTCAGCAAGCTGGACAAACTTCTTGCCCTTGACGTCGTAGGCAGCCCGATACGATCGGTTGCGCTCCTGCTCGGCGCGGACTTTTTGAATCGGTTGAATGTAATCGTCTTTCCAATGCCATAGATCGACCATGATCTTCTCATCGGCCGGAATGTCATCATCGGCATTCTTCTCAGGTTCGGGTGGCGGCGCGGCGCCGAGGAACAGATGGGAACCGTCGAGTGAAAAGCTGAGGTTTGCCTGGCTGCTGACGACGAAATCTTTTCTGAAACCGGGGGAAGTAGATGAGACGATCTCGTTCGCGACGGGCGCCGGTAAAGCGTTGGCGTGATTCTCCTTGACGCTGGCACCCTCTCCCGACCGTGTCGGGATCGAGTTTCCGCGATCCGCGACTGGCGTGGTGCTACCACGCTCCCAAAGATAGATTTTGAATTTTGCCTGTTTTGATGCCTGATCATCGCGATCGCTGATGAAAGCAAGTTCGGTCTGATCGTCATCCCAGGTCAGCTTCTGATATTTGCCTTTGCCGGCGAGCAGCGCAGTGGGCGCGGCATCGCTCTGCGGCGAAACCACATAGACGCCGTTAGTTTCTTCGTTCTTCGACGAAACGGTGTAGGCAATTGTTTTGGCGTCTTTGCTGAAGCTGTAATCGAGCACGTCGCTGATCGTTCGTTCAGTTCCGGTCGTCAGGTTACGGATGACGAGGTCAGTGCCGTACTCTTTCCGTGACCCGCGCGCCGCCGGTCGGCCGCCGCCACTTTGCGGTCTTTGGGCGACGTCAGTTTCATCCTCCGATTGTTCCGGAGCGGTGGCCGGTTCTTTAGCCGCGCCAGTGTCAGTCGCTTCTCGATTCGGAGACGCTCCCGGCTTCGCTTCCATTGAATAAGCGATGAAGCCGCTAGCGTCTTCCGGCACCTGAAAATTCTTAACTCGCTCGACCCGCGCGACCTGACCGTTGGAGATATCCATGATGCCGAGTGCGTTCTTCGGCATGTCATCCGGACGCTTCTTTTCCTTCCGGGCCTTGTTTAGGTCGGCCTTGGTCGGCTCGATGGTGAACACTACGAACTTTGCATCCGCCGTGAAGACTGGCCGAATCAAACGACCCTGATTCGCCTGAAACTCGCCGGGGGCTGCGCCCGGATCGTCCGGAGGCGGCGTCGGCGGGCGATAGCCGCGCGCCGCGCGCCATTCAGTTCCGCCCGCGAGATTGCGCACGACAATCTCGCCGTCGGAATCCTGACCCGTGTAGGCATACGCGACGAACTTTCCGTCGCGCGAAATCTGCGGGCTCTGGATCGAATGCCAATTGTCGTAGTCCTTGTGAGTGATTGCGCGCTTGGCCGTTGCCGGCTGCTGCGCCACCGCGTGGGCCAAAGACGTGGCGATCAGCGCGATCGCACAGACGAGCGACACATATCGCCGGGCGAATGGATTAATCGATTTCATTGTGGTTGCTCCCTTTCAGGCTTCCAAGGAAAGATGACGCGACAGTCTATCGCTCAGGCCGACGAAGTCAAGCGCAAAATTGACCGGAGCGCCGACATCCTTGTCGGCGGTTCGCGCGCATCCTGCGCGCACGCCTCTCCCTCACAACCGGCAAGGATGCCGGTGGACCGCAGGCACGGATGCCTGCGCTCCAACTTTAACGATTTTGTTGCGCCTCCCTCTGTTGTAACCATTGGCTTTGCGGGAGCGTTGATACTTGTGCGACCATAAATCAATCTCGGCAGCTTAACCTTCGATTCGAGGAGCTATGAAACCTCCGACGCCTCGGTCACAGGTCTCCGACGAATCGTAATGGAAGAACACGTATCGACAGATTTTCCAAGGCAAGTTGAGCGTAATCCTGAAGTAACCGCCGAGACCCGACCCGCCAGACCGGTCGCGGTCAGCGACCCGCCGCGAAAGAGCAAAACGCGCGCCCGGATTATTCAAGTTGTCAGCATCCTGCTGTTGTTGGTACTGCTGGTGGTGCTGTGGCGATTTCTCGGCGACCGCGCGGCGGCGCCCGGTGGCGGAGGGCGTGGCGGACGTGGCGGCGGGGAAGCCGTGCCGGTCGAAATCGCTTCGGTGACGCAGCAGGACGTGCCGCTTCAACTCAAAAGTATCGGGAACGTCGAGGCCCAATCGACCGTGGGCATTCGCTCTCAGGTCGAGGGGACATTGTTGACCGTCGGATTCGTGCCCGGTGCGGAAGTGCAGAAGGGCGCTGTTTTGTTCACCATCGATCCACGTCCGCTGCAGGCGCAGCTGAGTCAGGCGGAAGCGAATCTCTTGAAATCCATGGCGGCGGTGCGACAGGGCAATGACATCGTGGCGCGTGATGAAGCCACGCTCGCTAACGATCGCGTAATCGTGAATCGCGATTTGAGATTGGTTGAGGCGGGCGTCATTCCCCGCGAGCAATATGACAACGACATGGCGAAGTTGCGTTCGAGCGAAGCCACCGTGCGCGCCGATCAATCAGCCGTCGCCAACCTGCAAGCGGCCCAGAAAGCCGAACAAGCCAACGTCGAAAACGCGCGGGTGCAGTTGAGTTACACGACAATTCGCGCGCCCATCGCCGGCAAGACAGGCAATCTGGCCGTGACCGCCGGCAATCTCGTGCGGGCGAATGACACGACGCCGTTGGTGACGATCACCACCTCGTCGCCGATCTATGTCACCTTCTCAGTTCCCGAGCGCGATCTGGTTCGTATTCGTCAAGCCAGCGGTAAAGAAGGCCTGGACGTCCAGGGCGAGATTCCCGGAGACGAAGCCAATCCAGTCAAAGGACGATTATCGTTGGTCGATAACACGGTCGATCCGGCGACGGGAACGGTTCGTTTGAAGGCGACTTTTTTCAACGAAGATCGGCGCTTGTATCCGGGTCAGTTTGTGAATGTCGTGTTGACGCTGGGGACCGCTACTCAAGCTTCGGTCGTGCCGTCGCAAGCGGTGCAAATAGGCCAGGACAAATCGTTCGTCTATGTCGCGAAAGCCGATGGCACAGTCGAAATGCGCACGGTGAAAACCGGGACGTCAATCGAATCGATGACGGTGATCGAAGAGGGATTGCAGCCGGGCGAACAGGTGGTGACCGATGGCCAGCTGCGTCTGGTGCCGGGTGCGAAATATCAGGCTAAAGGCCAGGGACAAGGCGGCCGCGGGCAGCGCGGGAATCAAGGACAGGGCGGCCCACCGGCGGCCACGAATCCGAACGAGGGCGCACAGCCAGCGCAAGGCGGCGGTCGTCGCGGTGGTAATTAATAGTTTCAAGTTTCAGGTTTCAAGTTTCATGTCGCGGTAGAACCTGAAACTTGAAACTTTAAACCTGAAACTGTTTTCATGTCTGAGTTATTCATCCAGCGCCCCATCACCACGACGCTCATCATGCTGGGTATCGTGCTGTTCGGCTTCATCGGTTATCGCGCGCTGCCGGTAAGCGACCTCCCCAACGTCGATTATCCAACCATTCAGGTCACTGCTGAGTTGCCGGGCGCCAGTCCCGAGACGATGGCGTCATCAGTTGCGACGCCGCTGGAAAGGCAGTTCTCCACTATCGCCGGTCTGAATACGGTCAGTTCAACCAGCACACTCGGCAATACCTCGGTCACCCTCCAATTCGATCTGAGTCGCAATATCGATGCGGCGGCCCAGGATGTGCAGACGGCGATTGCGCAATCGTCGCGGCAACTTCCTACCGGGATGCCGAATCAGCCGACCCTGAAAAAGGTAAATCCCGCAGATCAGCCAATCGTTTACTTGATGGTCAGCTCCCCGACGTTGCCACTCTCAAAGGTCAACGAGTACGCCGATACGACGCTGGCGCAGCGGCTGTCGACGATCAGTGGTGTGGCGCAGGTGCTGGTGACCGGTGAACAAAAATACGCGGTGCGCGTGCAGGTGGATCCTGCGGCGCTGGCGGTGAAGGGCATCGGCATTGACGACGTCGCGACGGCTTTGCAGCGGGGCAACACGAATCTCCCTGTCGGCACGCTCTACGGAATTCATCAGAACCTGACTGTACAGGCGAATGGCCAGCTCACGAACGCAGAGGAGTACCGCCAACTGATCGTCGCCTACCGCAATGGCGCGCCGGTGATGCTGCGTAATCTGGGCGATGTCATTGACAGCGTCGAGAACAGTCGCCTGGCGACGCGTTACAACGGCCAGCAGGTCGTCACGCTCACGATTCAACGGCAGCCGGGAACGAACACGGTCGCCGTGGTGGATGCGATCAGAGGACTGCTGCCGGCGTTTCGTCAGCAACTACCGGCGTCGATCAAGCTGGACGTTCTCTACGACCGGTCTGAATCGATTCGCGAATCAGTCAACGATGTGCAGTTTTCTCTATTGCTGGCCATCGGCCTGGTGGTGCTGGTTATCTTTCTCTTCCTGCGCAACGTGCGCGCGACCTTCATCCCGACCCTGGCCTTGCCGACCTCGATCGTCTTCACCTTTGCGATCATGTATCTGCTCGGGTTCAGCCTCGACAACCTTTCGTTGATGGCGCTGACGCTGTCTGTAGGGTTCGTCGTCGATGACGCCGTCGTGATGCTGGAGAACATCGTCCGCCGAATGGAAGAGGGCGAAGGCGCGATGGAAGCCGCGTTGAAGGGCTCGCGCGAAATCGGATTCACCATCGTGTCGATGACCGTGTCGCTGGTGGCCGTGTTCATTCCCGTTCTCTTTCTCAGCGGAATTCTCGGGCGATTGTTTCGGGAATTTGCAATCACCATCAGCGTTGCGATCCTCGTTTCGGGTTTTGTCTCACTCAGTCTGACCCCGATGCTTTGCAGCCGGATTTTGAAAGCGTTCAGCGGTCATCGAAAGAATGGCGAGGACGAAAGCACCGGCACGGATGCCGGCGAACCGCAGGCAGGGATGCCTGCGCTCCAACATGGAAAGTTCTGGCGGGCGACTGAGCGCGGTTACGAATGGCTGGTCGGTGGTTATCGCTGGACTCTACAAATTGCGCTGGAGCATCGCGCGCTGACGCTGCTGATTTGCGGAGTACTGTTTCTGATCACGATTGCGTTGTTCTACGTCATCCCGAAGGGCTTTATTCCCAATGACGACACGGCCCAGATCGTCGGTTATACCGAAGCCGCCGAAGGCATCTCGTTCGAGGAGATGACCCGACACCAGGAGCAGATCGTCGATCTCATTCGCAAAGACACAAACGTCGTGGGCGTGCTCTCGACCGTCGGCGAAAGCGACATCAGCGCGGCCAGCAATACGGGCAACATCCTGGTGCTGCTCAAGCCGGTGCACGATCGGAAAAAGGACGTCGAAGCGATCATTGATGATTTGCGACCCCGGCTCGCGACCGTTCCCGGTGTCCGCATCTATCTGCAGAACCCGCCGCTGGTCCAGGTCGGCGGGCAGGTGACCAAGAGCCCATATCAATTGACGTTGCAGGGTCCGGATCGCGACGAATTGTACGCGCGGGCCGACGAGCTGATGCGAAAGATGACGGCGATGCCCGAGTTGCTCGACGTGACCAGTGACATTCAGACGAAGAACCCACAACTCAACGTCAATATTGATCGCGACAAAGCCGCGGCCGTCGGCGTGACTGCCCAGCAGATCGAAGACGCCTTGAACAATGCTTACGGCACCCGGCAGATTTCGACCATCTATGCCACTTCGAACGAATATCAGGTCATTCTCGAGGTGAAGCCTGAGTATCAGCGTGATCCTTCGGCGCTCGGTCATCTCTACATTCACTCGACGGCGGCGCCTTCAACCTCCAGCCAGGTTGCGCAGGTGCAGGGCGCGCTGGCGCAACCCTCGTCGGCGATCATTAATTCGGCGCAAGCGCCCGTCGGACTGACGGCCCCCGGCCAGACGACGACCGGAAGGCTGGTCCCGTTGAGTACCGTCGCGACCTTCTCGCGCGGGATCGGACCGCTGCTCGTCAATCACCTGAGCCAGCTCCCCTCCGCAACGATCTCGTTCAATCTGCACAAGGGTGTGTCGCTGAGTTCGGCCACTGATCAGGTACAGGAGTTGGCGAAGAAGACTCTGCCGGGCACAATCACCACCAGCTTTCAGGGCACGGCACAAATTTTTCAATCGAGTTTGCAGAACCTGACTCTATTGATGCTCGTCGCCGTGCTCGTGATTTATCTCGTACTGGGAATTTTGTACGAGAGCTTCATTCATCCATTTACGATTCTCTCCGGCTTGCCGTCGGCGGGACTCGGTGCGTTGCTGACGCTGCTCGTGTTCGGGCGCGAGTTGGATGTTTATGCCTTCGTTGGGCTGATCATGTTGATTGGCATCGTCGAGAAGAATGCAATCATGATGATCGACTTTGCGCTTTCGTCACAGCGCGAAGAAGGGAAGCCGGCGGAGGAAG
>JBIOZK010000156.1:0-4647 GCA_044870975.1 Pyrinomonadaceae bacterium | reverse complement strand
GGGCAGGTCACATTAGGCGAAGGTTGACTTCAAAGGTTCGTGAGTTGGTAGAGGCCCTCCCTGACGGTCGGGCTTCTGACATTTAATAATGCAATCGTGGCTTCCATTTCCGGAGAGTGCTTCGACGCTGTCGAGTGAGGTAGACGCGCTCTACCTCTACCTTTGCGGCGTCACGCTTTTCTTCACGCTGTTGATTTACGGCGTCGTAATTTACTTTGTCATTCGTTACCGGCGGCGCAATCCTTCCGAGATTCCGCGGCCCATCGAAGGATCGATTAAGCTCGAGACCCTCTGGTCGGTGATCCCGCTGCTGATTTCGATGACGATTTTCGTCTGGGGCGCGAAGGTCTACTTCGCCCAATATCGGCCGGCGAAAAACGCTCTCGAGGTTTATGTCGTCGGCAAACAATGGATGTGGAAGTTTCAGCACGCCACCGGGCAGCGTGAAATCAACGAACTGCACGTGCCCGTCGGTCAGCGCGTGAAACTGATCATGACGACCGAAGACGTGATTCACGATCTGTTTTTTCCGGAGTTCCGGATCAAGGTTGACGTCGTCCCCGGCAAATACACCACGCAATGGTTCGAGGCGACGAAGCCCGGCCGTTATCACTTCTTTTGCGCCGAATATTGCGGCATGAACCATTCGGGCATGCGCGGCTACATCGAAGTGATGGAGCCGACCGCATATGAGAATTGGCTGAGTGGTAACGCGAACGGGACGTCGCCGGCAGCGGCCGGCCGCAATCTCTATGAATCGCTCGGCTGCGTTAGTTGTCATGGCGCCAATGCCGAGGGCGGGCGCGGACCTGCGTTGATGGGCGTCTTCGGCAGCAAGCCGGTGCTGAGTAATGGACCGAGCGTGCTGGCCGATGAAAGCTATATTCGCGAATCGATTCTGAATCCGCAGGCGAAGGTGGTCACCGGATTTGGGCCGATCATGCCGGCGTTCCAGGGACAGGTTAGCGAAGAGCAGTTGTTGCAGGTGGTCGCATACATCAAGTCGCTGTCAACTGCGAAACCCGAGACGGCGACCCAGAAGCCACCGCCGGCAGCGGGGAAGCCAAGCGCAACGCCGAAAGCGAGTCCGACTCCGAGGCGGTAACGTTATTTGAACCCAAGGTTGCGGCTTTGCCGCCGCACATTGCGGTAAGCCTCCGGCTTACCGAGGATCGAATATTACCTTGGCGCGGAGGCTACGCCTCAGCGGAGGCGCAGCCTCCGAAATGTTTGAAATCGCCAAACGGGTAAGGCAAGCCTTACCGCTCTGTGCTGTGGCAAAGCCACGGTGCGACGCAAAATTCAGTATATTTTTCTCATGGAAGAATTTGTAATCCCAAAACCGCCGCGTACGAATTACCTGAACGCCGAGTACGGCTTGAAGTCCTGGCTGCTGACTAAGGATCACAAGCGCATCGGGTTGCTCTATCTCGGCGCGGTCAGTTTCTTTTTCTTCATTGGCAGCCTCTACGCGATGATGATTCGCCTCGAACTGCTGACGCCGCAGGGCGACCTGATGCAGTCGAGCACCTACAACAAGACCTTCACCCAACACGGCATCGTGATGGTCTTCTTCTTCCTGATTCCGGCGATTCCGGCGACGCTCGGGAATTTTTTGATCCCGATGATGATTGGCGCGAAGGACCTCGCCTTTCCACGCATCAATCTTTTGAGTTGGTACGTGTACATGATCGGCGGCGTCATCACGATTTATGCGCTGCTGGCCGGCGGAGTCGATACCGGCTGGACGTTTTACGTGCCTTACAGCACCACGTTCTCGAACTCGTACGTGATCGCGACCGGCGTCGGCATCTTCATTAACGGGTTCTCTTCGATTCTGACCGGCCTCAATTTCATCGTCACCGTTCACACCATGCGCGCGCCGGGCATGACCTGGTATCGGCTGCCACTCTTCGTCTGGTCGCACTACGCGACGGCGCTGATCATGATTCTGGGAACGCCGGTCGTCGCGATTACGATCCTGCTGGTAGCGCTCGAAAGACTGGCGCACATTGGCATCTTCGATCCGGCCGCGGGCGGAGATCCGGTCCTGTTCCAGCACTTGTTCTGGTTCTATTCCCACCCGGCGGTCTACATCATGGTGCTGCCGGCCATGGGCGTGATTAGCGAACTGATCGCCAACTTCACCCGCAAAAATATCTTCGGCTATAAGTTCGTCGCTTATTCAAGTCTGGCGATTGCCGTGCTGGGCTTTCTGGTTTGGGGACATCACCTGTTCGTCGCCAGCCAATCGGTCTATGCCGGCATGATCTTTTCTTTCCTGAGTTTCGCGGTCGCCATTCCGTCAGCGATTAAGACCTTCAACTGGACGGCGACGCTTTACAAAGGATCGATTTCGTACGACACGCCGATGCTCTACGCGCTCGGTTTCATCGGCTTGTTCACTATCGGCGGCATGACCGGCTTGTTCCTGGCGTCACTGGGAACGGACATTCACGTCAGCGACACCTATTTCATCGTCGCGCACTTTCACTACATCATGGTCGGCGGGACGCTGCTGGCTTATCTCGGCGGCCTGCATTATTGGTGGCCGAAGATTAGCGGCCGCATGTACCCGGAAGGCTGGGGACGCTTCTCGGCGCTGGTCGTCTTTGTCGGATTTAATTTGACGTTCGCGCCGCAGTTTGTGTTGGGATACATGGGCATGCCGCGGCGTTATCACACCTACCCGGCGGAATTGGTTTCATGGCAAGTGCTGCACGTGCTGTCCACCGCGGGCGCCTCCATCCTCGGTTTCGGGTTGATGATTCCGTTGATTTACCTGGCGTGGTCGCTGCGTTACGGCCGAATTGCCGAGGCGAATCCATGGAACTTGCCGGGATTGGAATGGCAGACGGCTTCCCCGCCGCCGACCGAGAATTTCTTGACGACGCCGATCGTGACGCACGAAGCTTACGAGTTTGCCCCGCCGGAGCATAAAGAAGTCGTAGGAAAGTTTGAGAAGCAGGCGCCGGTGGAAACTTAAGGTAGTGGCACAGGCCTTCAGCCTGTGTCTGACGCAAAATAATCACAGACTGAAGTCTGTGCCACAAATATGCCTGAGGGAATAACGACAACCCATCCGCACGCGGCGCATCACGCAGCGTTGCAGCACCATTTTGAAAACATGGAGCAGCAGCGCGAGGCGGGCACGCTCGGCATGTGGGTTTTCCTGGTCACCGAAATCATGTTCTTCGGCGGCATGTTCCTGGCCTACACGCTCTACCGGTATCAGTATCCGGTGGCGTTCGCGACGGCCAGTAATCACCTGGACATCAAGCTCGGCGCCATCAACACCGCGGTGCTGATTGTCAGCAGCTTCACCATGGCGATGGCGGTATACACCACGCAGGTCGGCAAACGCATCGCATCGATCTGGTGTCTGATTCTGACGATGATCCTGGGCGCCACGTTTCTCGGTATCAAGGCCGTCGAGTACTACACCAAGTACCGCGATCATTTGATTCCCGGTCACTTGATTCCCGGCAACCCCTTCAATCCGGACGTACACGCTTTGCATCTGCCGGTGGGCGTGCCGCTCGGCAACGTCGAACTCTTCTACTGGATTTATTTCGCGATGACGGGCATGCACGCGCTGCACATGATCATCGGCCTCGGCATCATGACCTGGCTGCTAATCAACGCCTGGCGCCACAAGTACAGCCCCGAATATTTCGCGCCGGTCGAAGTCTCAGGCTTGTACTGGCACTTCGTCGATATCGTTTGGATATTCCTGTTCCCCTTGCTTTATCTACTGGGCAGGCATTTGGAAGGACACATTGGTTAGGTTTAGAGGCGGGCTACTGCCCGCCCGGACTCGTTGGGCGGTGGCCCGACTCTAAACGAGATGAGCGCACATATCGTACAGCCACGAACCTACATGGCCATCTTTTTGGCGTTGATGGTGGGGACCGCTTTGACGGTGATGGCCGCGTTTTATGATTTTCCCGGACCGCTGAACGTGGTCGTCGCGCTCACGATTGCCTGCATCAAGGCGACTCTGGTCGTGCTCTATTTCATGCACGTGCGCTACAGCGGTCGCTTGATTCCGCTCGTGATTGTGGCCGCGCTGTTGTGGCTGGTGATTCTGTTCGCGATAACCTTCAGCGATTACTGGACGCGTCACTGGCTGGCGCCACTGGGAATGTGAGCTTCACTCCGCCGCGACATACAACCGGCGCTCCCGCACATTAATCACTTTCTGACAAGCTTCGCATCTGAGTTGCAGCGTCGCATCTGACGTGCGAATCGTCGCGCCGCAGTTGGGGCAAGGCTCTTTGACTTCGGCGGTGACGAACAGGTCGCGCAGCATGAACAGCGGAATGATCAGACCGGCGCCGAGTAAAGGGATTCCGAAAATGAGGCCGAGGCTGGTTCCCTGCCCCACCGTGAGGCTGATGATTAATCCGGCAATAAAAAGAATTAGTCCCACCGCAACGCTGAAAGAAAATCCATAAGCGCTGTCAAAGGTGCGGCGCGGTTTGGTCACCTGCGTGGTTTCGTCTGCCATGATTTCCCCCTGATCTATCGCACTAATTACTCCGCTCAATCAGTTATTGTCAAACGCCGCGAACCTCACAAGGGCCGGTCGTCGGGTCGGAGCGCGGGCATCCCTGCCCGCAAAGCGTGCGCAGCACGCTCAGATCT
>JBIOZK010000155.1:0-12552 GCA_044870975.1 Pyrinomonadaceae bacterium | reverse complement strand
GCCGGACTCAGTCAATTTGGTTTGAACTTCGTCAGTGAACTCGACGAGTTCTTCACGTTGGTGTGAGCGAATCTTGAGTGTGTACATGGTTAGTTTCAGAAGCCCGAGCGTGAGCGACGGCAAGTTGCCAAGGTGACAACATATCGCTCCGATGACGCCTGCCGCAACCGGCCTCCGTTACGGTGGTACCTATACAGTTCACTCGCCAACGCCGAAGGGCGTTATCAAATTGCAGCCCAGGGCAACGCCCTGGGGTTAGCAGTGGTCCGGGCGATCGACAAACTCTGAAAGAGTTCGCAAGCGTCAATTCCAGACTTGGTGAGGCGAACTCTTTCAGAGTTCGGATGTTAGCAGACCCCTTTTCCCGGGGCGCTGCCCCGGGCTGGAATTTACGAACGCCTTTCGGCGTTGGTGGGTCAACTTTATAGATACGCTCACGGCTGGGCTTCTAACAAGCACTCGTGCAGTTGAAGCGGGTAACCCGGCCGGCGTCAATTATCATCTCGTCCCCAATTCCCTGGGACTCATGTTTGATTCACCGGGAATGGAAGCTCATTCTGGATGAGTCACCGGTGACTCTCAAACCATGGAGATTCACTGTCAAAATCGCACCCGCCACTCTGAAACAGCCGATTTTGATTCTGCAAGATTAGTTTGGGATTGATTTAGGTGACTGGTCAGATCCCTTACGTTGGGCATCAGCCGCGCCCTGTTCCGCTGCCGCATTTTCAATCTCGGCGTTAATTTCCCCGCCGACCAGGACGGCCGCACCTGTTAAGTAGAGCCAAAGCATCAGCACAATCACCGCGCCCAGCGACCCGTAGGTCTTGCTGTAGGAGTTGAAGAAGTGCAGATAGCCTTTGAAGGCGAAGGAGACCAGCAGCCATAAGGCGACGCCAATCGCCGATCCGGGCGTCAGCCATTTCCAATCCTGGTCGCGCAGGTCAGGCGCGAAATAATAGATCAGCGCAAAGGCCAGCAACATGAAGGCGAGCGCGATCGGCCATTGCAGGATCTTCCAGGTAATGACGAAGGCGTCGCTGAAACCGTAAGTCGCGCCCAGGTGTTCCGCGATTTTGCTGCCGCCGAAAATCACGACGACCGCGCCGATGATTAGAATTGATAACGCGATAGTCAGCGCCAGAGCGATTAAGCGTTTCTTCCACCAGGGTCTCGTCTCGGTCGCGTCATATGCGTTATTCAGCGACTCCATCATTGCGCCGACGCCGCTGGCCGACGCCCACAAGGTCGCCAGTAATCCGAATGACAATTTGCCGGCGCCGCTGGAATTGCTGACTTCCAACATCGTCTTGTCGATTAAGTCGAACGCGGACGCCGGCATAACTTGTGAGAGATAATGGAAGAGGGCATGACGCACGCCGGTGCCCGAGCCGAGAATTAGTCCGATGATGGAGGTCAGAAAGATGAGCAGCGGAAACAAGGCGAGCAGGAAGAAATAGGCGAGCTTGGCAGCCGCGCCAAACACGTCGTCCTCCTGGATTTCGTTCCAAACCCGTCGGGCGACTTTTTTGATAGTTAAGCCACTAAGCGACCACATTTGTCCGCGCAGAGAAACACCGTAGCAAACAAGTCATAGGCCAGAGCTACTGTTGATATTTTGGCCAGTTTGCTGGAGAGGCTGGTCAAGAAGCAAATCGAAGGGGTCTGTTTAGAAGACGGTCGGTCATGCACGCGTACGGGAAATTTGCACGACGTTGTGGCGGCGGTTACTTCAGCAACGCGCGCGCGCGCTTCAATACGTTGTCTACATTGAATCCAAGATTTTTCAGCGCGACGTCGCCGGGCGCCGATGCGCCGAAGCGATCCAGACAAATTACGTCGCCCTGGGGACCAGCGTAGCGGTCCCAACCCTGCCGGACGCCGGCTTCGATGGCCACCCGCGCCGTCACGGCCGGCGGCAGAACTTCATCGCGGTACTCTCTGGCCTGTTCTTCAAACAAGTCCACACAGGGCATCGAGACCACGCGCGTTGCGATTCCATCTGCCTGAAGTTGCTCGCGGGCTGCGAGCGCGAGTGAGACTTCTGAGCCGGTGGCGATGAGAATCATTTGCGGCGAGCCACTCTTGCCATCTTCACCAGTGGCATCAGCAAGCACGTAAGCGCCCCGGCGCAGGCCTTCGGCGGAAGCAAACTTTGTCCGATCAATCAATGGGACTTTCTGTCGGGTGAGTGCCAGCGCGGTTGGTGAGTTACGCCTGAGGATTGCCAGCCGCCAGGCTTCGCGCACTTCATGTACGTCCGCGGGTCGCACCACGAACAGATGCGGGATGGCGCGCAATGCCGCCAAATGTTCGACCGACTGATGCGTCGGGCCATCTTCGCCGAGTCCGACGGAATCGTGAGTAAAGACGTAAATGACCTGGACTTCCGAAAGACAGGCAAGCCGAATTGACGGCCGCATGTAATCCGAAAAAGTCATGAAGGTGCCGCCATAAGGAATCAGCCCACCATTCAACGCCATGCCGGTGAGGGTCGCGCCCATCGCATGTTCCCGCACGCCGAAGTGAATGATGCGGCCATCGTAATGACCGGCTGCAAAATCGCCACCGTCTTTGATGTCTGTATTATTCGAAACGCCAAGGTCGGCAGAGCCGCCAATTAACATTGGCAGGTGCGGCGCGAGCGCGTTGATAACTTTACCGCTGGCCACGCGCGTAGCCATTGCTTCGGCGTCATCGAAGCCGGGAAGATGTGACTCCCAGTCAGCCGGCAGATCGCCGCTCATCGTTTCGCGCCATTGTTTCCCGAGGTCGGCATGCTTCTTTTCGTAATCTGAAACCAGTTCGTTCCAGTCGTTTTCGTATTTCTCACCACGGTCGATCGCTTTGCGGAAGTGTGTGAGCGCATCTGCGGGAACGTAAAATTGCTTGTCTTCGGGCCAGCCAAGATGTCGCTTGGTTTCGCGCACGGCTTCTTCGCCCGGCGGATCGCTGTGGGCTTTGCGCGTGCCCGCGGTCGGCATGCCGTAACCGATGACGGTCTTTACGGAAATTAGTGACGGCCGGTCACCGATGGATTGCGCATCGCGAATCGCCGCTTCAATCTCCGCAAGATCATTTCCGTCTTCTACGGTAGAGGTATGCCAACCATACGATTCGAATCGCCTGGGCACATCTTCCGAAAAAGCGAGATCGGTAAAACCTTCGATGGTGACGCGATTGTCGTCGTAGAGGTAAATTAACTTTCCGAGCTTGAGGTGACCGGCCAGCGACGCAGCCTCAGCCGCGACGCCTTCCATCAAATCGCCGTCCGAAACAATCGCGTAGATGTAATGGTCGATTAGCGAAAACTCTTTCTGATTGAAACGCGAGGCCAGATGGGCCGCGCCCATGGCCATGCCGACACCGTTGGCGAATCCCTGACCGAGCGGGCCGGTCGTGATTTCGACGCCGGGGGTCAAGACGTTCTCAGGATGGCCCGGCGTCTTTGATCCCCACTGCCGAAAATTCTTGATCTCATCCAGCGACAGATCGTAACCGGTCAAATGCAGCAGCGAGTAGAGCAGCATGCAGCCATGTCCGGCAGACAACAGAAATCGATCGCGATTCTCCCAGCGCGGATTGTGCGGGTTGTAACGCATGAACTTCGTCCACAGCACGTAAGCCATCGGCGCGGCGCCGAGCGGCAATCCCGGATGACCCGAGTTAGCGTTTTGCACGGCGTCAATCGCGAGGGCGCGGATGGTGTTGATGCAAAGTTGATCGAGTTCGGGTGTGCTGTCGCTGTCCTGTTGCATTCGTGCGCTCATGGGTTCCAGATAAGTGAAAGACTAAAAGCGAACGTGTTCCTCCGGAGTGCCCTGTTTGCACATGGGGCAGCCGTCTGAGCCGTAAAACTCCTCGTTGTAGTCGACCAGCGTCTTGATGGAAACGTCGCCAACCGACTCAGACGCTGAACTGAATTTGACGATGGATCCGCAACCAATTACCGGCGCGCCCAGACTGCGAACCAGTTCGACGGTCTCTTCAATCGCCTTGCCGCTGCGAATAATGTCGTCAACAATGATGCAGGGATTGATCTCACCCTGATTGACGTACTGCCGAAAAGTTCGTTTGCCGTTTTCTTGTTCGGCCCAGTAAATCTGCTCGGCATTGAGCGCGTCGCGCACGCCGAACGCCACCGGAATCCCACCTGAGCTGGGACTGATGATGGCCACCTTGGGCAGCTGGCTGGCGATATCTCTCTCGATCCGGAACTTGCGACTCAAAGCTACGGCCAGGACGCGCGCCGTGTCGTAATAACGAAAGGCCAGCGGCATCTGGAAATAGTGCGCAGTATGTTTGCCATTCGGGTAAACGAAATGACCTTCACGAAACGCGCCGGTGCGTTTCAGAATGTTCATGATCTCTTCGGATGATGGAATCAGTTGCACGCCTGTCGCTGCCATATGATCTCCTTAGAAGAAGTGATAGGTAATAGGTGATCGGTGACAGGCAAGAAGATGTGCTTACCTGTCACCCATCACCTATTACTTATCACCAGTTTGCTTAGCATAACACCATTAAGGGCACTTTTCATTGAGCGACACAGCTCGTTCAATCAGCCGCCGCTGATCCTTTGAGAGTTCGGTGGGCAAAGCATCCAGCGCGAACCAGGCGGCGCGTTTGATCTCGAAGCTTGATGGTATCGGACTGCCAATCGGTCGCGCTCGATAATAGATTTCGAATTGTTTGATGTGGTTGAGCGTTCTCACAAACAAGAGACGTACGTCGTCTAATTCGATGCTGGCTTCCTCGCGCAACTCCCGGCGGACAGCTTCCTCAGGCGCTTCGCCTTTAGTCACAAAGCCGCCCGGCACTCCCCACCTGGTGTCAGGCCGGAAGACGTGCTCGAGCAGGAGAATCCTGTTTTCGTTATCAAAGATCATCACCGCAACCGTAACGGTGAAACGTTTCTGCCCGAGTCGCGAAACGCGGCGACGAATCGGCGTCGGTAAGGCTCGCCAGATTGTACCGAGAACTTCTGAAAACATTGTCGAGAGCATATCACGCGACTGACACTTCACCTTGAGAGTGCCAATGAAAACTTGAGTTGAACTATCGAGCGTTCATCGCTATATTCGCTGCGTCCAATATTCAAGATGTCTGCCGACGTCAACACTCTGAAGGATTCTGCCGCGCCCGCGGTTGCGACGACGCCTGTTCCGAAGCGCGTCACGAACGCGCAAACCGTCTGCAACGAACGAAACGAAAAGAACAAACTCTGTAACGGACATCTGAAGCAGTTGAAGACTGCCGGGGAATCCTCGCAAATCCATCTGCGCGGCGACGATGTGCTCTATCAATGCCATGCCTGCGGAGCTATGTACATGGGTCCGCCGCTGGGACATGTGCGCGATCCTGATAAGCAGAAGCGATTTGTCGAGGCGGAACTCTCAGCGCTGTTGCAAGCTGCGGGAGGCACGCTTCCCGTAATCAAGAAAAATGAAAAAGGCGTCTACGTAATGGTTGAGGCGGGCGGAGACGCTCACGCCGCTCCGGCCGCAAAACCGGCGGCGACACCGCCGGTGGTGAAAGAGAAAACGGCGGCTCCCGCTGCCACAGCCGCGGCGGTTGCCGATAAAGCGATGGCGCCTCCGAAGGCTGCCGCTGCGCCTAATCGTGAACTGAATCGTCGCTCGACCTATGCCGGAATAGTTGATACCGGTCCCGTTGCCGGCGAGACAAAGGAACAGAAGATCGCGCGTCTGCAACAAGTCGTGGTGGGGGCGAAGAAGCGCGCCGAAGAAGGCGGCGGCCCTGAACATGCGACAGTCATTGATTCATCGCCGAGCGCCGATGCGCATCGACCGGCGGCCGAGGCTCAAGCAGCGACCGGGTCAGCGTCGGCAGCGCCTTTGAGTGGCGCCGCGGCCAGTGCGTCACCGGTTGCGGGCGCCGAAACCCCGGACGAACTCGCTCCCGATAAAGTTGAAGCAGCGACTACGCCGACGCCGACTACTTCACACTCGGCAGGTGAGCCGGATCGGACTCTGTTTAAGCGATCGACTTATGCCGGCGTGACTGACACCGGGCCGGTGCCGGGTGAGACGCATGAAGAAAAGATCGCCAGATTGACCGCATTAGCGGCCGCCGCCAAGCAACGGGCCGAAGGATCGGGTTAGAATAAGTTTGCATGAATGTTTTCGTTCAGCGTGCACTCGAGCGACTGAGTTTTCAGATGCGGCGGCCAAGCCGCACTTTTTTTGTCTGCACCCTGTTGATTTGCGTCGCCGCCTGTAGCGCCGGCGCGCGTCGCAGTGGAATTCCTTCCGGGGCTCAGACAGCGCTGCAAGCGGCAATTGAAGACATCGACTCCGGCCGCTATGACAAGCTTTACCAGGAAGCCGCGGACGAATGGCGCAGCCAGTCCTCGCAGGATGATTCAAAGGTGACCCTGCAAACGATGAGTGCGAAGCTTGGCAAGGCCCGCACTCGCACGCAACAAACGGCGCGCGAGGAACAGACTTCAACCGCGCCCGTAGCCGGGCATTCCGTGACGGTGATTTATCAGACGACTTTTGATCGGGGCGAAGGGATTGAGACGTTCACGCTGGTTGAGCACGGCGGGCGATGGGCGCTGGCCAAGTATTACGTGAGTTCGAGCGGGCTAAGATAAGTTTCAAGTTTAAGGTTTCAAGTTTCAGGTTCGGCTAACATGAAACCTGAAACATGAAACCTGAGACTTGAAACATATGATTGATCGCTACACCTTGCCCGAAATGGGCGCGCTTTGGTCTGAAGAAACCAAGTTTCAGAAATGGCTGGACGTCGAAATCGCCGTCTGCGAAGTGCACGCAGAGATGGGCGTCATTCCGAGCGACGCGCTGGAGCAAATTAAGAGCCGCGCGAAATTCTCCGTCGCCCGGATTAACGAGATTGAGAAGACGACCGACCATGACGTCATCGCCTTCACCACCAATCTCGCGGAATCAATCGGCGAGGCCTCGCGCTTCGTTCATTACGGCCTGACGTCCTCTGATGTCGTCGATACCGCGAACGCGCTGCTGTTACGCGACGCCTGCGACATCCTGTTGCCGAAAATCGATGCGTTGCTCGACGTGCTGAAGCGGCGCGCCTTTGAATTCAAAAATACTCCGCAAATCGGACGGACACACGGCATTCACGCCGAGCCGACTTCGTTCGGGCTGACGTTTGCCCTTTGGTACGACGAGATGCGGCGCAATCGCGTGCGGTTAACCAAAGCGCGCGAAACAGTGGCGGTCGGCAAAATCAGTGGCGCCGTCGGCGCGTTTGCCCACCTCGATCCGGAAGTTGAAGAGGAGGTCTGCGCGCGGCTGGGTTTGAAAGCGGCGCCAGTCTCGACGCAGATCATTCAGCGAGACAATTACGCCGAGTATCTCTGCACGCTGGCGATTATTGCAGCGTCGCTGGAGAAATTCGCATTACAGGTTCGTCATTGGCAGCGAACTGAGGTGCGCGAAGCGCAGGAGAAATTCAAACGCGGCCAGAAAGGTTCGAGCGCGATGCCGCACAAGCGTAACCCGATTCTTTCTGAGCGCATCTGCGGCATGGCCCGCGTCGTACGCGCCAACAGCGTCGTTGGTTTGGAAAACGTAGCGCTGTGGCATGAGCGCGACATCTCGCATTCATCCGCCGAACGGGTGGTGCTGCCCGACTCCAGCATGATCGTTGATTACATACTGGCGAAGATGGCCTCGCTGCTCGATGGTCTGGTCGTTTATCCCGAGCGGATGCTCGAGAACCTGAACCTCACGCGCGGGTCTGTCTTTAGTGGCCAGTTCCTTTTGGCTTTGACGCAGGCGGGAGTTTCGCGTGAAGACGCCTACGACTGGGTGCAGCGCAATGCGCTCAAGGCCTGGGACGAAGGCAGCGAACTAAAATCCGCAGTGCTCGCGGATAAAGATATACGCGCGCATCTCTCCGAAGATGAGATCGCGCGCGTATTCTCTTTGGATAGTTACCTGCGTAACATCGACAAGATCTTCGCGCGCGTGTTTGCGGGCGCGGGTGATCCTGTCTCTGGCTGACGGTGTCCGAAACCGCTGGCGCCTCAGCCAGAATAATTGTCAGCCATATTGCCGATGATTGGCAGCTTGAAAATCTGACCCTGGAATCCTTTGATCGCGGCGATGATGACGCCGATCAATAAGGCCAGCCCGAACACAACGATCAGGAGTGTTAGTACGAGGCTGAAAACCGGATAGCCAATCGCGTTATCCAAAATCCCGCTAATAATCCCAATGCAGAACCACAAGACGTTGAGCACAATCAGCCCGATGCTCAGGAAAATTGACTGAAACGCATGGAAGCGGGCCAGTTTGTTCGTCTTGTCCGTCACCACCGTGACGATGCTGAGAATCAAACCTAAATAGCACACCAAATTCCCAACGTAGCAAAGCCCGGCGACGATATTGGCGTCCAGCCCAAGCGCTGATTTGCCAGGGGACATATTTTGCATTCTTAGTTTCTCCTAACTCCTAAAGGTTTAGATCGATCGAGTGTATTTACTTGTTGACAATGTTCCAGGCCAAGTCGCCGATGATTGGCAGCTTGTAGTACTGGCCCTGGTACGCTTTGATGGCCGCCAGGATTAAGAAAGCCAGCAGCACCAGCGCGACGAGAATTCTGACCAGGAGCAATCCCCAGAAAGCGAAGAACCCGATTGTGTCTCCCAGCGCGATACCGACAATCATCGAGAGGATGCGGAACCCAATCCCTACTATGATCCAGATGCCGCCGTACATAAGGGCCTGCATGGCGTGGAAGCGAAGCAGACGGCTGGTTTTCTCCATAAAGAAGAAAACCAGGCTGAGAATGATGCCCAGCCCGCAGCAAATCATCGTCAGATAGCACAACATTGACGCGAGATTTGCGTCCATCCCGATGGAAGCCTTGCCGCCGGGGGCATCGGTTGGGGTGGGTGGTGGTTCCATCGGAGTTGCCATTGGTGCCTGATCCTTGTCAGAAATTGCTCAACGGAATGTGTAGAACGGCGCAAATAGTATGATATCGGCTACTCGTTGCGCAAGATTTTAGCGTAATATCTTTCGTTCCACGGTCGCCAGGCCTGAGAAGATTGCCAGATAACAGATGAAAGCCAAAGTTTATGTCACGCTGAAACCGAGTGTTCTCGACCCGCAGGGCAAGGCCATCAAACACTCGGTGCAGTTGCTCGGGTTCGAAACCGTCAGCGATATTCGGCAAGGCAAATACTTCGAGATCGCGATGGGCAACGGTGTAAGTGAAGAGAAGGCGCGCAACGAAGCGACCCGCCTCGCGCACGAAGTTTTGTCGAACCCGATTATTGAAGATTTTCGCGTGGAGATTGAGGACGTATGAAATTCGGGGTCATCGTTTTCCCGGGCTCAAACTGCGATCATGATGCCTATCATGTGATTTCAAAGCATGTCGGGCAGCCGGTTGATTTTATCTGGCACCGCGATACCGATCTCTCGACCTACGATGCCGTCATCATTCCCGGCGGTTTTTCGTACGGCGATTATCTGCGGGCCGGCGCATTGGCGCGGTTCTCGCCGGTGATGAATTCTGTCAAAGAGTTTGCGGCGAAGGGTAACCTGGTGCTGGGCATTTGCAACGGCTTTCAAATATTATGCGAAGCCGGATTGTTGCCTGGCGCGCTCATTCGCAATCGCGACCTGCACTTCATCTGCGATTACGTTAACGTGCGAGTCGAGAATACGGACACCCCGTTCACTCACGAGTTGCAAGCGGGCAGCATTTTGAAGATGCCAATTGCGCATGCGGAAGGAAACTATGTATGCGATGACGCGACTTTCGCGGAGTTGCAGCGTGAGAACCGAATCATCTTTCGTTATTGCGACGCGAATGGCGAGACCACTGACGTCGCCAATCCCAACGGTTCGCGTGACAATATCGCCGGCATCTGTAACCGCGAGCGGAACGTGATGGGATTGATGCCTCATCCTGAACGCGCGTGTGAAGCATTGCTTGGATCGAGCGATGGCCGGGATGTATTTCGATCATTGGCGGGGACGTTAGCAGCTGCAGCTTAGATTTGATTTTGCAAACTGACGGTTTGTCGGGGGGACACATGAAACTTCATTCAGGTTGGATAGCTGGCGTGTTGTTGTTGAGCGTGATCTTCGCGTGCGATCTCAGCAACAAGAACGGAAATAACTCGAACAATTCAAATAATTCAAACAACAGCAACAAGAACAAGAACGAGAATACTTCCAAGGCGCCGACGCCAAATCGTCCCGCCAACGCTGAGGTGTACGTTGAACGTATCTACATGGCTAAGGACAGCGGCGGCGATCCTGGTGACGAAACCAGCACATATGAACCGGGCGATCATAAGGTGCATTGCCTGATTGAGCTCAACAAAGCGAAGAAGGGCACCGAAATCAAATTCGTCTGGAAGGCCATTGACGTTGAAGGCGAAAAGAATAAGGAGATCAAGACGACCGACTACTCGACCAACTCGTTCGAGAACAAAGTCCATGGCCACCTGTCGCTGCCGTATGATTGGCCGAAGGGGGCTTATCGTGTCGAGGTTTACATCAACGGCTTTCTCGACAAGACGATCGACTACACGATCGGATAAATCGATCTTTCCATGAAGCGACTTCTACCTTTTGCCATTATCGTAATCGTGCTGGTCGGGGCAGTGGCTGTCGGCTGGGTGTTGCTGCGGCAGCCTAGCGAAAAAGCGACCGGGCCAACGCCGCCGCCAAATCCCGCTGGTGAAGTGAAAGGGGCCGAGCCCCCGCACATGCGCGGTAACCCCAACGCGCCGGTTTTGCTCGAGGAGTTTGGCGATTTCCAGTGTCCGTCATGCGGTTCTTACCATCCCGAGCTAAAGAAAATTGAGGCTGAGTTTGGGGACAAACTGAAAGTAATCTTTCGTGAACTTCCGTTGCTGCCGATGCACGAGCACGCGCTGATGGCGGCTCAGGCAGCCGAGGCTGCGGGCATCCAGGGCAAGTTCTGGGAGATGCATGACCTGCTCTACGAGAATCAGACCAAGTGGGTCGAGCAGAAGGATCTGGTGCCGGTGTTCGTTGACTACGCGAAGCAGATTGGCATCAATCCGGATCAGTTCATGAAGGACTTGAGCGGTGAGACCGTCACCCAGCGCATCTTTCAGGACGGAAAACGCGCGCATTCATTCGGGCTCAAAGGCACGCCGAGTTTCTTTGTCAATGGCAAAGAGGCAAAAGACGAGCAGTGGAAACCTGAAGGCCTGCGTCAGATGATTCGCGACGCGATTGCGGCTTCAGGCAAATAAACTAGAATCACACTGGCTCGTTCGAAATTACCTCACCGGTCGGCTCAATAATGAGCTTACGATCCCTGGTGATGTGCTCGCCTTCGATCGTGATTTCCTCGCCACTCGGCATTTCAACCGGCAAGTGATCGAGAAAGCGTTCGGCATCGATCGCCGACATGCATCCGGTACCAGCCGCAGTGATTGCCTGCCGATAAACCGAATCCTGCACGTCACCACACGCAAACACACCGGGAATATTTGTGGCAGTTGAGTGACCATTGGTCTTGAGGTAACCCACGGCGTCCATGTCGATCTGTCCCTTGAATAATTCAGTATTGGGCTTGTGGCCGATGGCGATAAAGACGCCTTCGCAATCGAAATTCTTTTCTTCGCCGTTGGTGGTGTCCCGCAGCCGCACTCCGGTGACGCCTTGCTCGTGGGTGCCGAGAATCTCAGCGAGTTCGGTGTTCCAGAGAAACTCAATCTTCTCATTCGCGAGCGCCTTGTCCTGCATGATCTTCGAGGCTCGCAGTTTGTCGCGGCGATGTGCAACATAGACGCGCGATGCATAACGGGTCAGGAATGTCGCTTCTTCCATCGCCGTGTCGCCGCCGCCAACGACAACCAGTCGCTTGTTACGAAATGCCGGTAAAGGTCCATCGCAGGTAGCACAGGCTGAAACGCCGTTACCGCCGAAGCCTTGTGGCGTTTTGGCTTCGCCCGGAACACCCAGCCACTTGGCTGATGCGCCCGACGCGATGATTAGTGTGTCGGCTTTTACGATTCTGTTCTCAGTGTGCAGGGTGAAGGGCCGCGATTGTAATTCGACTTTGGTGATCCATTCCTCGATGAACTCAGTCCCGAATCGTTCGGCCTGCTTGCGGAACTCCAGCATTAACTCAGGGCCTTCGATCCCTTTTGAAAAGCCTGGATAGTTCTCAACGTCAGTCGTAATCATCAACTGGCCGCCGGGGGTCGTCTGCCGGTCCGTATCAGCGGGGGCGTCGATGAGCAAAGGATTGAGATTGGCGCGGGCCGAGTAGATTGCTGCGGTCAAACCCGCCGGTCCTGATCCAATGATCACGACCTGGCGTCGGAGTTCTTCTTTGGCCAAGTTGTTTGTGCTCCCTCTTATTTTTGGAGTGCGCCGGCTTGACGGCGCTTTGCAACTCTCAAGTCCGGTCGTCGATTGAAAAGCGGCGTCAAGCCGCCGCACTCCAAAACATATTGTCTGTAACTCGGTTAAAGGAAATCAGTTGGCGTTTTCAGTTGCGCGTATAGTATAAATAACAGTGTACAAGTTAGTCGAACCAGGC
>JBIOZK010000154.1:0-12560 GCA_044870975.1 Pyrinomonadaceae bacterium | reverse complement strand
GACTCCCTGGCCTTCGGCGCCATCGGTCCACTGCCACCGCTCGTGAAGGCGGAGACGGCCGTCGGGTAGACTTTCGGGGCGGGATTGGCAACAGCCTGACTTGAAGTTGCCGTCGATGGAAACGTGTTGGTACCTCGCATCCAGGTTCCCGAAGTCGTCGACTTTTGCCAGGAGGGTGCCGAACTCAACAGAGCCGCCCGCGTAGGTCGCCCAAACAACGTTGTCACGCTGATGATAGTGGAACGTCGTTTCTCCATTTACGTCGCCGCCATCAGAGTTGGCCACCGAGCGAAATATTCGTTCGTCGTAGTCGAGCATTAGATGTGCCTCCCAGTGCGCCTCAAACAGAAAGGCCTAAAGGATAGCGATGCAAAGCTGTGAGAGTTTGCGCCGAGGTGCAGACTAAGAAATCATCCAAAGCAGTACAACCGTCCGTCCTGACTACCGATGACGATCCGGCCATTCGCGATGGCCGGTGACGCGGAAAGCGGCGCACCGGCATTGAACTCCCAAAGCTTCGCGCCGCTCTGCAAATTCAAAACATAAAAGACTCCGTCGTTGGATCCGACAAAGACTCGACCTCCGGCAATTGCCGGTGATGATTCAACCCGGGCGCGCGTGGCGAAAGTCCAGACGCCTTTTCCCGCCGGCGTGATCGCATGGACCATCTTGTCACGCCCGCCCAGGACGACGCGATCAGCAGTTACCGCGGCTGATGAATAAAAGGGAAATTTTCTTTGCGGGTGTTCGTAGCGCCAGGCAATTTTCCGTTCGGCAAGGCTGACCATCAAGACTTCGTTACCGAAGGTCCCGTAAAAAGCTGCCCCACCGCGGAGAGCGGGCGAGGCGCCGGTGTAGTTGCCCGAGGCTACCTGAAACATTTCTTTGCCGTCAGAGATGCGAATCGCGCGAAACACTTCGTCACATCCGGCGATGAAGGCCAGGCCGTCAGAAACGCTGGGTGTCGTATGCACCGGCCCGTCCGTTCTGACTTTCCACAAAACCGATCCGTTACGCGCCGATAGGCAGTAGAGGTTTTGATCATAAGAACCGACCAGGACCCGGTCGCCGACTACAACCGGCGACGATTTGATTTCGCTTTGGGTCTTAAACGCCCAGAGTTTTTTTCCGTCTGAGGCATTCAGCGCGTTAAGCCAACCATCGAGGTTGCCGACATAAACCACGCCGCCACTGTAGGCCGGAGAAGACTCTCCGATAGGCCCGCCGGTTGAGAATTTCCAGTAAACCTGGCCGTTATCAAGATTGAGCGAGACCAGCTCACCCTTCTGCGATCCTACAAACACAGTGCGCCCCACGATCGCGGCGGAAGATTCAATTGAGTCTCCGGCCTCGAAGGTCCACAGCAGTTTCAGATCGTTGGCAACGGTCGATTGGGAAACGCCGGTTAGAGATGGGTTACCGCGAAACTGACTCCAGTTGTCGGCGGGCGTGTCCTGGGCGAAGGCAGTGAGCTGTGAGCAGTGAGCAGTGAGCAGAAGACAGAAAGCAGTCAGCAGCAGGTAGTAGGCTGAATTCAGATAAGGTCGTCTGCGCAAATTCGCAAGGCTCTTATTCAATCTCATTTTGTAAACACCGAACTTGCAATTCTCGTAGTACTACTCACTACTCACTACTCACTACTCACTACTCACTACTAATACGCACTCTGATAAACCTCCAGCGCTCCCTCTTGATCAAACGGCCGCGGATTAAAGGTGCCGGTCCATTGTTGGGCGGCTTCACCCGCAAGGGAAGACAACTGCTCCCGATCGATTCCGGCCGATCGCAAATTACTTTGAAGACCTCCGGCCGCTGCGAGTTGTTCCAGCCTTCGCGCTAACGTCTCGCTGGCTTCCAATTCATCAGCTGCTGAATCCAAACCGGCAAGTTGGGCGAGTTCCGCGTAGCGCCCCGCGACCTCTCTCTTGTTCCAGCGGACTACCGTCGGCAGTAGCATCGCCAGGGCCGCACCGTGGGTCGTGCCGTAGTGAGCAGTCAAAGGATTCGCGCAGGCGTGGGTCGCTCCCAGCATCGAGCCTTCAATAGCAACGCCGGCGAAGTAAGCGCCGAGTTGCATCGCGCTGCGCGCCGTCAGATTGTTCGGATCGCGTAGGACTAATTCGAAGTTCGGCTCTAACAACTCCCAGGCGGCGCGCGAAAACACTTCTGAGACCGCATTTCGTCTGGTCGTCACATAGGTCTCTACTGCATGCGCTATCGCATCAAAGCCGGCAGTGGCCGTGATCGAGTTTGGTTGTGAGATCGTCAGCGCCGGGTCGAGTAGCGCCACGCGAAAAGCCGCTTTGGGATCGCCGCACGCCATTTTTGTGTGAGTCTGAGCGTCTGAAATTACTGCGTAACTCTGGGCTTCGCTTCCGGTTCCTGAGGTGGTGGGGATCGCAATCATCGGCAGCATCGGCTTGGTCGCTTTGCCATAGCCAAGATAATCCTGCATGCGCCCGCCATTGGTAAGCAGGAAATTTATTCCCTTGGCGCAGTCGAGCGAGCTGCCGCCACCGAGACCGATGATCGAATCCGGTGCAACCTCCGCCGCAAATCTACGGCCGGCTTCGATAATTGCAGTGTCAGGATTGACGTCAAAATCATGGAATTTAACGGCCTCGATTCTATTCTCGCGCAGCGGTTCCAGTGCTTCGTCGACATGACCAGAGGCGACCAGCCCGCTATCGGCCACGAGCAGCGTACGGCGAAATCCCAGTTCAGACGCCAATTCACCCAGGCGTTTTATTGAACTGGCGCCGAAAACTACCCGGGTGCGATTTTGAAAATCGAAGCTTTGCATATGAAGTCCGGGGGCTGAGCCGCAGTGTGGTTCTTCGAGCGTCCTGGCGTCGATCGCATCTCCGTTCGGAGCGTGATTTATAGAACGAGAAAACTCCAAACGATAAGCTCCGTTAGGAGCGCAATAAATTTCGCTCCTAACGGAGCTCATTCAGAATTGGCAGGCCCGAGAGTCTATAAACATTCGGCTCCTAACGGAGCCGAACGGGTCCTGACCGATGACAAATCATTGACTCCTAAATCACTTCGCTGTAACCGCAGACGGCTTCGCTTCCGCCAGCGCGTACAACTGGTTCCGATTCGTTATGTAGAGCACTCCGTTGGCCGGCACCGGGCTACTGTAAACCGAACTGCCCATGTTTATTTCCGCCAAAACCTTCTTGGTTTTACCGGCCTGCAGAATGGTGACGTCGCCGTCTTCGTCACCCAGATATATCTTGCCATCGATTAAGACCGGCGAACCCCAAACGGCCGCGAACATGTCGTGAACCCAGTAAACGGCCCCGGTTTTGGCGTCGAGGCAGTGGAGAAAGCCGCTGAAGTCGGGCTCATAGACCAGGCCGTCCCTGATCGCCGGCGTCGAAATTGATCGACGGATTTTGTCGTAATGCCAGACCAGACCGGTCCTGGTAATGTCGCCTCGCTTGGTCGCGTCGATGCAATACATATGACCGACGCCTTCACCGTGCTCGGGATCCTGCCCGTTGGCGATGTAGACCCGATCCTCGTAAACCACCGGGGTGCTGATCAATTCATTGCGTGTCTTGGGCCAAACCGAATCTTTGGGATTAGTGTCGAATTCCCAAAGCTTCTTTCCGGTCAAAGCTTCGTAGCCGCGAATCCAGCCGTCACCCTGGCCGTGAATTACCTGAACGACACCGCCAATGGTGCCGACCGACGGCGAGCCCCACTGGCCGTGGAGAATTCGATCACCGACTGAGTTGTCTTCCCAGACGAGCTTACCGGTCTTCTTGTTGACGGCGATGATGGCCGGCGCTTTGGGCGAGGGAATGTTGACGTGACTTTCGTCCTGCCCATTCGAGGTGCTGACATAAATCAAATCGCCGTACATTACCGGGGATGAGTTGGCGAGGTTGTGTGGCAGCGAGCCAACTTCTTCGATCATGTCGAACCGCCAGACCACGTCGCCGCTCGTCTCGCTCGTCAGTTTTTCATCAGTCACCGGCCCGTCATTTTCTTTGTCACGGAAACCCTGCGTGTCGAGGCACATCAATTCGGCGCGATTCGAGACGTAGTAAAGGCGATCTCCTTCGACCAGCGGCGAAGAAGCCACGCCCTGATACGGCCAGTCGTTTACACGCCCGGCGACGAGCTTGTCATGGACCATCTGCCACATAAACTGGCCGTCCGATTCGCGAAACGCCATCACCACACCCTTGTCGCCGGTCACTTTGGGATCGCGCATACCTTCATTGTTCGTGCCGACGAAAATCATGCCCCCTGAGACGACCGCGTTGCCGTAGGTCTGTGAACCTAATTGGGCCATCCACTTCACGTTGGTCTTTTTGCCCACGTCCCAGCTGGTCGGCAACCCCTTCATGTTCGAGACCATGTTGCGATCGGCGGTGCCACCCCACATGGGCCAGTCGCCCGTGCCGGGATCGGAAGCGGAAACAGTGGGCAGTGAGCGGTGAGCAGTGAGCAGTATGCTCGCCGCAATCATAAGGAGAATTCCGAGAATCGGTTTTTGCATAGAAAAGCGCATGATAGATTTCCTTGTCTCTAAATTGAGTCAAACAGCTTGCTGCTCACAGCTCACTGCTTACTTATTCGGATACACCTTTAGATTATCAAAAAAGATCTCGGCCAGCGCGCTGCCAAAAATTCCCGGCGCGCCCCGGTTCGTGGCAATCGGATCGATGCGTTCGATCAACCATGCTGCGGGTTCAGTCTCACCGACGGCCCACACTTTGCCTCGGGCGCGGACTTTCCCGTCGGGAAGATTCTCGACCTGCAACTTCATCCGATACCACGTGTCTGGTTTCCAGGCGAACGGTACGGTGACGGTCCGCGCGGTTTCCGGCTGCCACGGTTCCAGGTGCAGCATCTGGCTGTTTCCGTAAAGCACCAGCACGAAACGCTGCGCGATGACGCCGGCATCGCCCTGCTGCCGTCGTTTCTGGGTGGCGCGGATGTCTGCTTCGACCGTGTAGTTGGAAAAATCGATGGGACCGAAATAGGCGCGGGCGCGGCTTAACAGAGAAGAACCTTCGGTCGTCTTTACCAGAACCTTGCCGCCTTCAAAGTCGCGCACGGCAAATTTCAAGGTCGCATTCACCCAGAGCGGCGGCACGCTGTTGGCAGCCATGGATTCAAAGTTCTCGCTCCAGGGAAGCGGCGGAAAGACCCGCACGTTGGCTGCTCCCGTCACAGTTCCGACGGTAGCTTTTACCAATCCGCCCTGACCTGTTGGATCGCTGGCCGCGACAAACTGACCGTTCGCGATGGTGCCTTTCAATCCGTCCAGAGCCCAGGTGGCCGACTGCTCTTCACGGATGAAGGTGCCGTTTTCGTCAAAGAGCCGCACGCGAAAGCGCGCCGTGTCACCCGGTTTGAGAATCAATTCAGTCGGTACGACCTGCACATGAGCTACGGGGCGGTTGGGGTTAGGCAGACCTTCGACGGGGGGCGCGGCGTTCGGAGCACCGCTGGTTTTCTTTCCGATCGCATACAGGTTCGAGTCGCTGATGAAATACACCCGGCCATTCGCCACTGCAGCGGACGCAATAATGGCTTCCGGCTGGGCTTCGGTGCCAAGTTGATCCTGATCCAGGATTTCACAACCTGTCGCTGTCGGCCTGAGGATAAAGAACTTGCCATTCTCAGTGCCGACGTAAAGTTTGCCGTCGGCAAAGACCGGAGAAGCCTTCTGGATCGTGCCCAGGTTTTGCAGCCAAAGCTGCTTGCCGTTATTGAGATCGAAGGCGGCGAGATTCGCCCCGTTATCAACCTGATAAAGCCGATCGCCATCAATCAGAGGGGAAGAGAAGCCGCCCTGCCAGCCGTATGCGCTCCACTTGACTTGTTCCTTCTTAAGCTCGCCTTTGGCGGCCGCGTCGACGGCGACGATCATTCCCATTTCACTGGACGCCAAATTCTCTTCGCTGTGCGTCAGAATAGCCGTCGTACCATGAACGACGACGCCGGTATTGATGCCGCGCTTACTGATTTCGTATTTCCAGACCATCTCACCAGTCTGTGGTTTGATGGCATAAACCACGCCGTCGCTCGCGCCCTGAATCAAAAGCCGCGTGCCGTTGATGTTGGCGATGATCGGCGGGGCGTAGGTTGTGTCATAGGGACGGCCGCCGGGGGCACTGACCCAGATGGTTTCGCCGGTTCGTTTGTCAAAGGCCATGAAGCGGTGGGCGCCGCGAGCATGCGGGCCCCAGCCAAAGGTGATGCCGCTCAAAATCACCAAATCGCCGTCGATGATTGGCGATACGGTGCGGCCGCCGTGCGTGGTCAACAATCCGAAGTCTTCGCTGAGCGAACGCTCCCAGATGACTTTGCCGTCTCGCGACAGAGCCAACAATAATCCCCCGACGCCGAGGGCGTAAACGTTGCCCGTGGCAGCATCTCCGACCGGCGAAGCCCAGCCCACCCGATGCGGGGGCACGTCGCTGAGGAAGACGCTGAAGCGATGTTCCCACAGCAGTTTTCCGGTGTCAGCATCGAAGCACATCACGCGCTCTTGCTCGGTTTCGCCTTTGCCCGCGGTGTTTTGTATGAATACGCGGTTATTCATCACAATTGGAGCGGAGCGGCCACCATACGGCGCTTTCCAGGCGAGGTTTTCGCCCGCGGTTGACCACTTTGCCGGTAGATTTTTCTCCGCGCTGATGCCGTCCCGCGCCGGCCCGCGCCAGTCGGCCCAATCACTGGCAGAAGCAGATACGGTCAGAAACAGGATGACCAGTAGAAGTAAGTATTTAGATGGACGCTTCATCATTTCGGATCTCGCTCCAGATTTCTTGATCCTCGAGTAACTTAAGAAGCCAAAATCTTATCGTGGACTGAAACCTCTACGGATGTACAATACGTAAACTCTTGTTGCAGAGTTATGTTTCCTAATGCGGGTTGAATGTATCATCAAGCCTCCGAAGTCGAAAAGTACCAAAGAGAGATTCAGTTTACGGTTCGGGCTCCAGGATAAGATTTGCATACGGCATAAAGACGAAGCTCTAAGATCAAAATGAAACACCGCGAGGGGTTCATGAAGTCGAAGCTGTTTTTCATGGTTCTGCTGGCGTTCTCGCTGATGACGAATGTGGCCGTCGGCCAAAACTCGAAGGCGGAACTCAACGATAAGTTTTGGGAAGCTGTCCGCCAGGGCGATCTGGCGTTGGTCACTTCGTTGCTCGATCAAGGCGCTGATGTAAACGCAAAATTTCGCTACGGCGCGACCGCCTTGTTCAAGGCTGCTGAGCGAGGGCATACCGAAATCGTCAAGCTGCTGCTGGCCCGCGGCGCAGATGTCACGGTCAAGGACACGTTCTATAGCGCGACCGCGATGAGCTGGGCCTTGGACAACGACCACATCGAGACAGTTCGGGCGCTGCTGGAAAAAGATTCGGGCAGCGTCGGCGATGTGTTAATGACCGGCGTGCGCGGAGGCAAGGTTGCTTACGTCGAGATGGCCTTGTCCAAAGGCGGCGTTAAGCCCGAAGCTTTGACTGCAGCTTTGGCCACGGCGGCGAGCGATAAAGATAAGACCGCGATTGTGGAACTGCTCAAGAAAGCCGGGGCGCAACCGCCACCGGAAGTTGACGCAGCAACTCTGCAGAGTTACACCGGGCGTTACAAGCCGGAGCAGGGCGGTGAGATCGCGATTACCGTCAAGGACGGAAAACTGTTCGCGCAGCCAACGGGTCAGGGCGCACTGGCAATGATGCCGATCGATAAGACATCGTTTCGACCGCTCGCTTTCGATGGCCTGATCATTAGTTTCACAGTGACTGGTGACAAGACGTCGGGCTTTACGCTAAAGCAGGGGCAGACCAGCACCGCCTACAAAAAGCTTGAAGAGCCGAAGCCCTAAATAGTGAGCAGAGCGCCCCGAGATCTTAATGCTGAGAGTCCGCGGAGCGGACGCCGGCATCGGGTTCAAGCGACATTTTGGTCCTTGACCTGGGGCTCACGCTCCAGGCTTTACGCTAACATCCGCTCCGCGGACTAAAACCAGGTGATTCCTATGAGACGACTAATCTACCCGCTAATAGTCTTACTTGTGAGTTCGGTTGTGGCGCAGGCTCAAAACTGGCCGCAATTTCGGGGCCCCGGCGCTTCGGGAGTGGTCGAAGGCCAGCCCGCCGCGACCAGCTGGAACGTTGAGAAAGCGACTAACGTTCGTTGGCAGATCGAGCTCCCCGGGCTGGCGCACTCCAGTCCCGTCGTTTGGGGAAATAAGATTTTTGTGACCACGGCGATAACCAGCGGGGCGAAGAATGAAACCCGTTATGGTCTCTTCGGCGATGTCGCTCCGGTAAAAGACGATCCCAAACACACGTGGAAGGTCTACGCCCTGGACAAGCGGACCGGCAAGATTCTTTGGGAACGCGTCGCGTACGAAGGCGTGCCGAAAGTAAAACGCCATCCGAAGTCCACGCACGCCGATTCAACTCCGGTAACCGATGGAAGATATGTGATCGCGCTTTTTGGTTCGCACGGTCTCTATGCCTACGACTTAAACGGAAAGCTATTGTGGCAGCAAGACCTGGGTATTCTTGACGCGGGCTGGTTTTATGATCCGGATTATCAATGGGAGTATGGAAGTTCACCGATCATCTACAAAGACCTGGTCATTATTCAGGCTGACCTGCAGAAAAATTCCTTCATTGCGGCCTACAACATCAAGACCGGAAAGCTGGCATGGAAAACTCCGCGCGAAGAAATTCCCGGCTGGTCCACGCCCACCGTCTTCGAGGGCAAGAGCCGGGTTGAGCTCATCACCAACGGCACCAAGGCCATTCGTGGTTATGATCCGCTAACCGGCAAAGAGTTGTGGCGGTTGACGCCGAACTCCGAGATTACGACGCCGACACCGGTGGTCGCGCACGATCTGGTTTACGTGACCAGCGGTTACCGGCCGATTCAACCCATCTATGCTATTCGCCTGGGAGGCGCGTCAGGCGACATCACGCTCAAGGAAGGAAAAGACTCGTCGGAGGCCATCGCCTGGAGTAAGCCGCGCGGCGGACCCTACATGCCGACACCGATTGTCTACGGCGACTTCTTTTATGTCTGTTCGAACCAGGGTGTGTTAACGGCATACAACGCCAAGACCGGCGAACGAATTTATCAGGAACGGCTCGGGGGCAAAGGTGGCGCTTTTACGTCCTCTCCTGTGGCTTCAGACGGCAAGATCTATTTTTCGAGCGAAGACGGCGAGGTGTTTGTTGTCAAAGCTGGACCCAAATACGAGTTTCTGGGCACTAATCCTGTTGGTGAAGTGATTATGGCCACACCGGCGATTTCGGACGGACTGGTCATAGTCAGAGGAGTCAAACACGTCTTCGCATTTGGCGAAGCGCCGGCGAAAACAAGTACGGCAAAACGGTAGAGCAAAATCAGCGCAGCTAAATCGTCCGCATGCCAGACGAATCATGAATTAAATAAACAAAGGAATCGGCACACAGAACATGAAGTCTTCTTCCATCATCAAAATTATTCTCGTCATACTCTTTCTTTCATGCGTAGCCGGGTTAGCCACCACGGCCGGAGCCGCCAATTGGCCCCAGTGGCGCGGGCCGGGCGGCAGCGGCGTATCCACCGAAACCAACCTGCCGGCCGAATGGAACGTCAACAAAAACATCAAGTGGAAAACGCCGATCGCCGGTCGCGGCCATTCCTCTCCGGTCGTCTGGGGAAACAAGACTTTTGTGACTACGGCAATCGCAGGTGATGTTGTTCCCGGCGCTAAGGCGGTCACGCATGTCATTGAAAACCAGGAGTTCCTGCATCCCGACAGCATCGGGGCCGACCGTAAGCACACTTTCAAAGTAATCTGCATCAATGCCGACACGGGGAAGGTCCTGTGGGAGCAGACCGCGTTCGAAGGCACGCCATATGACAATCGGCATCGCAAGAGTTCCTATGCAGCCTCAACCCCTGCCACGGACGGTAAATGGGTCTTCGCGTTCTTCGGAACCGAGGGGCTTTTTGCCTATGACATGAATGGGAAGCTGGCCTGGAAGGCCGACCTTGGCAAGCTGGGGACCATCGGCATGGGTACCGGAACATCTCCGATTCTCTTTGAGAATCTGGTTATCGTTCAGTGCGATGAAGAAAGCGGCGCCGCCTCATTCATCGTGGCCCTCGATAAGAAGACCGGCAAGGAAATCTGGCGAACTCCGCGCAAGGTCCAGGCCAGTTGGGCGACGCCGATTTTGGTGACCGGTAATAAGCGTACGGAATTGATCACCAGCGGCAATGAGACCGTCATCGCCTACGATCCGGCAACGGGAAAAGAATTGTGGCGTCACAAGGGCGTCGAAAGTAATGCCATCCCTTCTCCGGTCGCGAACCGGGACGTGGTTTTCATCAGCGCGGGCTTTCCGGAAAAAGTTGTAATGGCGATCAATTTAGGAGCGTCCGGAGATTTGGGTGAGTCCGTGATTTGGAAATACGCGAAAGGCACCGCCTATGTGCCTTCTCCGATTCTCTATGGCGATTATCTTTATCTGACAACCGATCGCGGCATTCTCACCTGTCTCGACGCGAAGACTGGGGAAGTCAAATACGAGGGTGGCCGCATTCCCATTCCCGCGACCTTTACCGCCTCGCCGATTGCCTTTGAAGGCAAGATCCTGCTCACGAGCGAGGACGGAGACACGTTCGTCATCAAGGCGGGCCCCAAACACGAGATTCTCGGCACCAACTCTGTCGGTGAACCAGTATATGCATCTCCGGCGGTGGCTGATGGGAAGATTTTCATTCGCGGCGAGAATAATATCTATTGCGTTCAGCAATCGAAGGGGTGATGCCAGTGCGGCTCTGCACTTTACTGATCGTAAACTAACAGTTTGCATTACGAAGACGGGAACATTCGCTTCTAGATCAACGTCCAATTAGTTAATGACACTCAGTCGTTATCGTCTCTTAGCAGAGGGCCCTCAGTATTCAGCTGTAAAGTCACTGGAGAATCGAGATGTTTGAAACCAGGGAATCGACTCCGTGGTATCGCTCGTTGGCTGGGTTGATTGTCGCGTCGATCCTGATGCCGCCGCTGGGAATCGTCCTGTTGTGGCTGCGCCGCGATACTGCCATGGCCACCAGGGTCGGCGCCAGCGGCTTGATTCTGGCATTGGGCGTCGGCTATCTCTTCCTTTTCATTCAATGGCGAAAAGGCTCGAACGAAGCGCATTACACACAGTTAGAGCAGCACCGGGCCATGCAGCAACAGACAGCCGCGCAAACCGCAGCCACCGTCCAGCCCGGCGCGCCCGTAACGACGGCTTCACCCACGGGAACATCTAATGAGGTCGCCTCGGCCCACGTCACGCGCAACTACTGGACAAATTTTCGCGGGCCTAATCGCGATGGCCGCTATGACGAGATGGAAGTCCTGACGACCTGGCCGGCCCAGGGGCCAACGCTCCTTTGGAAGCAACCAATCGGCGTCGGCTACGCCTCGTTCGTAGTTGCCGACAAGCGCGCTTATACCATCGAGCAGCGCCGCGGAAATGAAACGGTAGCTGCCTACGACGTCGACACCGGACGTGAATTGTGGACGCAAAGCTGGAGAGCTTCCTACAACGACTCCACTGGCGACGGACCACGCGCTACGCCGACCTGGGAAGACGGCCGTCTCTATGCTCTGGGCGCTACGGGAGAACTTCGCTGTCTCGATGCAAAGACTGGGGCCGTGATGTGGGGGAAGAACATTCTCAGCGACAATCAGGCTGCGAACCTTGATTGGGCCATGGCCGCCTCGCCGTTGATTGTCGATGATAAAGTCATAGTCCTGCCCGGCGGCTCCGCGAATAATTCTGTGGTCGCTTATAACAAGATGACTGGTGCGCCGGTTTGGAAATCGCAGAGTGACCGCGCGGCCTACGTTTCACCGATGCTGGTGACGCTGGCCGGCCGCCGTCAGATCGTAATTGTCACCGCCTCGCGTGCTTTCGGGCTTGAGCCGGGCAATGGCTCGCTCTTGTGGAGCTACGGGTGGAACACCGATATGGGCATCAATGTCTCGCAGCCAATTATGGTTGACGCCAATCGGTTCTTCCTTTCATCAGGCTATGGGAAAGGCGCGGCGCTGGTCGAAGTCACGGCCAGCGGCAACGCTTTCAATGCCCGCACCGTCTGGGAAAACTTGAATATGAAGAACAAGTTCAACAGCTCGGTTCTTCATCAAGGTTACGTCTACGGTCTGGACGAAGGCATTCTCACCTGTGTGGACGTCAAAACCGGCGAGCGCAAATGGAAAGGCGGGCGATACGGCTATGGACAAGTCGTGCTGGCCGGAAATCATTTGATTGTTTCGACTGATGCCGGCGAGTTGGTGCTGGTGCGCGCGACCCCCGATCAGTTCTCTGAGGTTTCCAGGTTCCAGGCGATTGAGGGTAGGACTTGGAACTATCCGGCGATCGCCGGCGGCCGGTTGCTGGTTCGGAATGGGAACGAAATGGCAGCCTACAACATCGCGCGATAAGAGTTATCCGCAGATTACACAGATTCCAAAACCACTAAAAGAGATATAGAAAGGGAAAGAGGTGGGGGCTCGCGAAAGG
>JBIOZK010000153.1:0-6153 GCA_044870975.1 Pyrinomonadaceae bacterium | reverse complement strand
CCCAGCTTTTGGCCGACGTAAGCGAGGCCGAGACACCAGGGCAATGAACCGGCAAAAGTGTAAATGATGAAGCGCGGAATGTTCATGCGCGCGACGCCAGCCGGAAAAGCGATAAACGTGCGGATCGCCGGCAGCAGTCTGCTGACGAAAACAATGATCTCGCCGTATTTCGCAAACCAACGATCGGCCAGATCCAAATCATGGTGTGAAATCAGAATGTAGCGACCATATTTTTCGATCAGCGGGCGACCGCCGTACATTCCCACCCAATATGCGACCATCGATCCCAGCACGCAGCCAACCGCGCCCGCGACGCCCACCAGCCACAGATTCATCTCGCCTCGCGACACCAGGTAACCCGCAAACGGCATGATGATTTCAGAAGGTAGCGGTATGCACGCGGACTCGATAGCCATCAGTAACACCACGCCGCCATAACCAAGCAGCGAGATAGTGGCCACAATAAACGCCGAGAGAATTTCGATTATTCGAGCAATCATGAGTTAGAGGTTAGAGATTAGAGATAGAGATCAGTTCGAGGCGTGTTTGATGACAAATCAGTGCGGCGTCACCAGACTTTGCTGTTTTGAGAACCACGGCCCGCGAGAAACTAAAAACCCATTACCTCAAAGTTAGCTAATCAAGGACTCGCTTGCCTACTGTCCTGGCTTTGCTGCAAAAGTCAATTGGCTACGTCCGCGCAGCGGACTGAATGCTAATAGCCCAGCGCTTTAGCGCTGGGACAAGGGCAGGTGAATTCGCAGTCCGCTTCACGGACGGCTGAAAACCAAAGGCATGAAGAAATTCCTTCAGTCGTCCGCTTCGCGGACTCGGTTCCATTGTTGCCTTGGTTCCCAGCGCTAAAGCGCTGGGGCTACTCTCATTCGTCGGCTTCGCCGACTTTTGCAGCAAAGCCACTGTCCTCGGACCTCCAACCTCTTGCCTCTAACCTCTGTCTTTACGTCTTTTCCCATCCATGCTGGCCAATCAGCGGTACGAACTGACAACTGCCATGGTCTTCCTTCTTCTCTCCTGTTTCGGTCTTTATCACTCGAACCAGTCTCTGTGAGTCGCGAGTCTCGCCGGTTGGAATCACCAGACGGCCACCGACTTTTAGTTGGGCAACCAGTGGATTCGGAATCCGCGGCCCACCCGCCGCGACTAAGATCGCGTCGTACGGGCCATGCGCACTCCAACCCAGAGTGCCGTCAAACGCTTTGACGGTCGCATTCTGGATGCCAAGTTCGCGAATGCGTCCTTGGGCCTCGCGGGCAAGCTCGCCGATGCGCTCGATCGCGTAAACCTGGAACGCCAGACGCGCCAGAATCGCGGTCTGGTAACCGGATCCGGCGCCAATCTCCAACACGCGACTCTGCTTGTCGATTTCAAGCAGCTCAGTCATGCGCGCCACGATAAAGGGCTGCGAGATCGTCTGATTGAAATTAATCGGCAGGGCATTGTCGTCGTAGGCGCGCCCGCGCAACGCTTCAGTTACGAAGAAGTGGCGCGGAATTGAGCGCATCGCCTCCAACACCTTTTCGTTCTTAATGCCGTAGTGATCGCGCAGACGTTCAACCATGCGCTCGCGTGGAATCCGTTGTTCGAGGTAAAGCGCGTTCAGTCTTGAAGATGTCGAACTCAACTGATTTGGACGGTCTAGGTCGGCAGGAGTTCTGAAGCCAGCACATAATTCCAGGAACCGATTTGGGTCAGCGCACCATGATCGGTCATGTCGCTCCTGAGTGGTGTGACTGAGATGTAACCATCCTCGATGGCGCGATAGTCGGTGCCGTCTTCGGCGTTTGATCTGAAGTACTGCTCACCAATCCAGAAATAAGGCTTGCCGCGCGGATCGATGTGTTCGGTGATTACCGGCCGCGCGTTCTTGATTCCCTGGCGCGTGACTTTGACGCCCTTGATCTCGCCCTGCGGCACGTTGACGTTCAGCAACGTTCCTTCGGGAAGGCCCTCGGCAAGAATCTTCCGCGTCGCCAGCAGGGCAAAACGTGCGGCTTCCGAAAAATTGAAATGATCGCGAGCTACGAGACTGATCGCGATCCCGGGAACCCCGAGAATGGTAGCTTCCAGGGCGCCGGCAACCGTGCCGGAATAGGTGGCGTCGTCGCCCAGATTTCCGCCATGATTGATGCCCGAGACACAAACATGGGGCAGCTCGTCTTCATTCAGAATCTTGTGCAGCGCGAGCGTGACGCAGTCCGTAGGGGTGCCGTCGATCGTCCAATGACGTTCATCAATCTGGCGAATCCGCAGTGGCCGCGAAAGCGTGAGACTGTGCGACGCCCCGCTCATCTCGGCAGCCGGCGCCACCACAAACACGTCACCCACTTCGCGCAGCGTCCGCTCGAGCGCTTGCAGCCCTTCCGAATGGATGCCGTCGTCGTTTGTGAGTAGGATTCGCGTCATCTTAGTAGCCGTGTTACGTCACACGCAGGCCCTCAGCGTCACCGCAATTCTGGCTGATCCAGTTTTTCTGATTAGAAAACCGAGCGAGCCTGGCGTGCGACCGCAAAACTAGGACTTGGCAGCGACGGGACGTGGCCTGGGGCGGCCCTTCTTTTTGTTGCGCTTGCGAGCGAGCGCTGATTTCAGCTTTGCCTTCTGTCCGGGAGGCATAAAGAACGCGTGTTTCTTGGCGTCCTTAATAATCTCCTCGGTCATCACTTTCCGTTTGAACCGACGCAAAGCGCTTTCGATCGATTCACCGGGATTAACGTTAACTACTGCCATCTATGTCTCCACTTAGCTTTCGTAATATTCGGTTGAGCTTCTATTTAACACGTCAGCCCGCGATGCGGTCAAGCGAGCATAAATCGACCCTGCGAATGGTAAACGATAATTCGCAGGGTCGCGTAACTGCAAGTTCATTACACTGAAGCGACGGCAGCTTCCTTGTTCCGACTCAGACCCTTAATCTGAACCGGCTTATCGCCATTGTCGGTTTTGATCTCCTGCTGCTTCAGAATCATCTCGTTATACAGCTTGCGCATCGCCACCATCTCTTCGTGCGCCGTCTTTGGCCCTTTCATTTCAGGCTTATTCGGGCGGGCCAGATCAACTTCGTTGAGCTTGAGATTGTGCGTCGCGTCAGCCATCGGCACTTCCTTGCCACCGGCGAAAATCTCGTGACGGCCGTGCTCTTCATACCACTTCGCGACGGTCGCATTCTGGTGCATGTGCTCGATGATGTTTCGCCAGCCAATGCCGGTGTTGTACGCACAGAAGCTGATTTCGCCTTCCTGCGTGCCGTAAGGAATGATGCACATTTCTGTGCGGCGGAAATCATAGTTGAATAAATCCTGGAACCACATTCCCGCGATGAACAGGAAGTTCCAGCGATCCGCACGGCGCTTCGCAATGTCATCCTTACTGCGATCTCCGCTGACCTTTCCGTAATCTTTACCCGTCAAACCGAAAGACTTATCGAACTTCTTGAACAGCTCATAGAGATTGAACTCAGAAGGCGAGTTCTGCGGTTTGTAGTGCTTCAGCAGCGCCAACCCCATCATGAAATTCGACACCCACTTGCCGCGGGCCGCGTCGGTAATCTTCCTCATGTCCCTAACCAAACCAGGAATATCGAGGAAAGCCGGCACCGGACTCATCTCCTTGGTTTCCTTGTCGATCATTACGGCGGTGCCAACACCGCAATTCGGGTGGCAGCCACAGGAGACTTGACCCCATTCGGATTGCGGGCCGTGCACGAGATCGGCAAAGTCGGCGAAGGCGCCCATCAATGAAAGCGGAAACCAATCGCGCGTCGGCTCGGTAATGCCAACTTGATTCTTCACGTCATGCGCCAGGTGCGACAGCGTATATCGCTGCTGCAGACGTCGCTCCGGAGTAATTGCCTCGTCACGGCCAGTGAACGAAACCGGCTGGAACGACAGAAACGCAATCTTCTTCGGATTATCGAGCGCAAAGCGGATGATCGATCCGACTTGATCGTTATTAATTCCGTTGACCAGAGTGGTGACCAGCACAATTTCGACGCCAGCCTCGTGGAGGTTGTTAATCGCCCGCAGCTTCACATCGAACAAATTACCTACCTGCCGATGGCTGTTGGCGTCGTTGCCGATACCGTCGAACTGGAAATAAACGTAACGCAGTCCGGCTTCAGCAGCCTGACGGCAGAATTCCTTGCTCTTCGCGAACTCGATGCCGTTCGTGGCGGCCTGCACTGAGTTGTATCCCACCTTGCGTGAGTAGCGAATTGCTTCGATAAAGTGCGGTGAAATCGTAGGCTCGCCGCCCGAGAATTGAACGGACATTTGGCGCCGCGGCTTGATCGAGATCGCGTTGTCCAGAATCTCCTTAATCTCTTCCATGCTCAGTTCATGGACAAAGCCAACCTGATTAGCATCCATGAAACACGGGTCACACATCATGTTGCAGCGATTGGTCAAATCCACCGTGAGCACGGCGCCACGCCCGTACTTAATAGTGCTCGAGCCGTGGTTGTGAAGCTTTTCATCGTTGTGCGCGGAAATGTCGCGTCCGGGGAACATTGTCTCAATGTGCGTAAGGAACTTCGAGTCAATCGCCATGACGTCTTCGAAGTGACCATGGACGGGGCAATCCTTTATCATCCAGATCTCACCATTACGCTCGATAATTTGAGCCTTAATCTCCCCGACCTTCTCTTGTAGAAGCACTGAAACATCCTGCTCACCGTTGATGATTGATTCACGTGCCTCAATCACGCAGTTGGGACAGAGGGAATCTGTCGTACGGGGCCAGCCCAAGGTAGGCTTAGTTTTCTGCCAGGACTTCAGAAGTGGCTTATCGGACCATTTCGGCGTAAATGATGGATTAGGTCGGTACTTGTTGATAGCTTGAATTGAATTGAAAGTAGCTCCGGCCAACGCCGCCAGCCCTCTCTCCGCATATTTAATTGGTTTCATCTGAAGTTTGACTCCGCGCAGGGTTATACACGATTGCGAACCTCCCTCTGCAATGACTGTACCGCGCGAAATCGCGATATTTTGCACCATTCTCCCGTTCGAGCCGTGTCAAATAGACTCCATCGGTCGCGATCGTAGCAGTACGGCGCTATAGTTTCAATAAAGCGGGACTTCCTAAGAGCTGCCGCGTTTCTGTTCGCCGGCCGTTCGCCGTTTTAAGCGCTTAAATCCTCCTTACCTTATGTAATCGTTGAACTTAGCATGTTAAATTGTTGTAAATAAATAGTGTTGCTCTCCCGGATTCCGAGTGCTACATTCGCCCGAACTTGCGGTAAGTTGTTCTGCCTCAAGGTGTTGCGCCCCCAAGATTTCACCTAGATATTGTAGCCCGACGTCAGTTCATACGCTTTATCTTGCGGTTTTGCTTAAGAAACAGCTAGACAAAAGGCTAATGATGAATCAGACAAATCGACCGAGACATCAACTTTCGCGAATCGCCTTGAGGCGGAAACTAGCGTCGCGTCGCGTTTCTTTGCAGCGTCGCCGGGTTCGTCGCACCACGGCGGTTCTAATTCGACGTCTTGTTGGTTAGGGAATTTGGCGTTTTCGGGATAGACGCAGTGAAAATTGGAGGTGCTCCTTGCAAAGCTTAGGCAATACAGAATGGCTGCTTAATCGCGCAGCTACCAGACCGGCCGTCGCGCAACGAATTGAAATCTTAGCCAGCCCTCACCTGACTGTGCGCCAGTTAGTGATACCGGCGATTGACGGAGCGCGTCATATTCCATCATGGGTAATCTTCGCCACCCTCTTATTGGCAACGGCGGCGATATGCAGCACTGCTGTTCTTCGAGCGAGAGCCGAGTTGAGCGCATCCTCGGCACAACGGCAAAACGTCGAATCGCAAATCCAAATGTTGCGTGAAGCAAATCAGTCTCTGCAGAGAGACATTCAGCGACTTACGAGCGATCCGAGTGCCATCGAGCTGGCTGCTCGCGAACGCCTAGGCATGGTCAAGCCTAACGACATCGTGATAACAACCGACTCGATGCAAAAATCTTCTGGTGTAAACACGGTTTCTTTTGTCCGCTGATCGCATCCGCTTTACCCTGCTGCTTATCCACGATTTTCCGGGTCCTTCCTTTAACGCGCGGCTGCTGCTTTTCAACAGCCGCGCGCCTTCATTTGCTCAAAATTGACACTCTTTGATCGCTTCAACTAATATCGCCGT
>JBIOZK010000152.1:0-30827 GCA_044870975.1 Pyrinomonadaceae bacterium | reverse complement strand
CTCGATTCACAAAAAAGCGGCGACGAGTCGCCGCACTCCAAAATTATTTTGCCAGGGGAAAGACCGGTTCAATATCTACCGGCACGTTCTTCAACTTATCCAGAGCATTGCGCATCGGCGGGCGAATTACCGCGTACTTCACCAGCATCGCGCGGGCTTTGTCGTAGGAACCTTCAGCTTCCAGCGTCAACAACTCCGTCGTGAGTTTGCGCACGGCATCGCGAATCTTCGATTCATCGATACTGAATTTGCCGGTTTGTTCGTTGTATTTGACACCGCCTTCGTCGGTGAAATAGTTGAACTGCATGGCTACGCCACGGCCGTGCGCTTCGTTGATGCCGAACCGCACCGAGCGAAACATGCTCGCGAGGTAAGTCGTGTAGAGCGTGCGCTGCATCGTCTTCGGCACGGCGCCCTTGTCGATCAAATACTGCAGGGCCCAGAGCCCGGTGACGTCCGCTTTCGCTTCTTCAATCGCTGAATAAAGTTCCTTCAGTTGCAGGCGCACGGTCGTAGATTGCCCGTTCACACTGATGTTGTGCGGCCCGAGTCCGTGCATCAGTTCATGCGTCAGGATGTGCGTGAAGAATGAATCGAATGAGAGCTTTGCCCGATCGGCCGGCGTCAGCACCACGCGCGAAATCGGAATCAGGGTCTTATTGAACTTCGCATCCTGCACGTTCTTGAGCATGATGCGCTTCGAACCCTTTTCTTTCACGACGCGTTCGTCGTTGGGAAGATTGAAGGCGGCCGTCTGCACGCCGCTATTGCGTTCGCCGGAGCTGAAGACTTCATTCACGACACGAATCGGCGAGGCGGCGCCGAGTTTCGGATTGCGATACTTCGGATCGATGGGCAGGTTGTTTTCGAGTTCCTGCAAATACGAGCTGAACTTTTTCAGCTTTGCTGATTCAGCATCGTCCCGCAGAGTTACATAGGCTTCAAACGCCGCCTTGTAGCCGAACAGTTCGTCTTCATAGGTCTCGTACGGTCCCATGGTCACGTCGATGGGCGAATCAAGCTCCATCCAGGCGACGTCGCTGTCATAGTAATCGTTGGTGTTGAATGCGGCGGCGCGTTTGATCAAGAAGGTCTTCAGCGTCTGGTTCGTTGTCAGGCGGGCAGCTTCGTTAAGCAGTTGGGCCGCCGGTTTCAGAAACTCTTCGTATTCTTCGTTGTACGAAACCAGCTTGAGCTTGCCGCTGCCGTCACGCCGAATCACGTAGAAATAACCGGTGGCTTTTGCTTTATCGGACTCGGACAGAGTACTGAGCCACGAGTTGAATTCGTCTCTGGTCATGTCCGCCGGGTAGAAGTTAGCTTGCGGCGGACGCTTTGGGACGCCTTCGATGAACGGTTCGTTTTCATCAAGCTGAGACCATGGCCCCTGATTGATTTTGAAGTAGTGAAGACGAAGACGACCGAGCGGCGTGTTGTCCGCCTCCAGTTGCTTGAGCAGCGATTCGTTGCCGCTCCAAATCTGACGAAGGTAAAGCCGATCGTAGAGCTTTGCGGCGGCGATGATCTTTTGCAGCGCCTTTCGATCGTTCGGCGATAGTCGCGTCGTATTGGCGGTCATAACGGTCGGCGCGAAACGACGAATCTTCTGCGCCAGTGAATTGTCTGGGCCTCTCTGTACTTCCTGACCAAAGATTAGCGCCGTCATGTTAAGCATCAGGATCAGGCAACAACTTTTCTTATAAAGGTTCATGATTAGCTTTCTTCTTCCTTATGGACTCAGGGCGGCGCCCGGCAGCTCTAGATCTGGACCTTGCTGCCCGCGCGCAACGCATCGAGCAACGGCTTTCGCTTCGCCGTCGTCACCGCAGATGAGGTGATTTCGCTCAGGTATTCGGCGAAGGGCCACTGCACTTTAAGCGGAGACTCATACAGCTCAGTTAGTTTGGCGAGGTCACGCTCGAACGCATTGGTCGCCATTTGATAGCCGCACGCCATCAGCGATCGCGACTCGTCCTGAGTAAAAGCATTCAGGTCGGTACGGAGTTCTGACAACGCCTGCTGAAAATCTTTTCTGACGCCGGAGGGGCTAAGTTGTGACCGGCGCAACTCGTACGATGCCTGCGAGAAGTTTAGCCGTCGGGTATCAGCATCGAGCCCGGCTTTCATGTGCAGAAACATGAGACCTCGCAGTAGCCCTGAGCGTACGCGCGCCGCCAAATCGGCATAGTTGGCGAGCCGCACTCGCTCCATCAGGATACTCATGGAACGTCCGGCATAGCCAACGGAACCGGCCAGACCTGTTGCCGGCATTTCTTCCAGCAGCAGCTGACCGCAGGCATCGCTCACCAGCAGCACGTTGCAGTCCTGGGCGAGCAGGGAAACAGTTCCCTGATTGTCGTGCACCCCGCCGTCGACGAGCTGCACGGTGAGGCCGTCGTAAGCACCGGCGATGCACAACGGCGCGAAGACGCCGGGCACGCAAGCCGACGCCGCCACCGCACGGCCAATTGGCATTTGCCAGTCGGTCTCCGGCACGTACCAGGACCATTCGAGACGGGGAATGCTGTCCGCCGACTCATGCACCGCCCAGGGTGATTCGCCCATCCACGTCGGCGTGAACTGCCAGGCGTGCGCGGTGTTGACCGTGGTCGCATTCAATACCAGGACCGGCACCTTGTGGGACCGCAGCCAATTGTGACGACACGGCTGGAAGTCTGGTGAACCTGCCAGTTCAGCTTTGTGATCCGCGGGCGTGAACGGCAAATCGTGCATGAACAGCTTTCCCTCGCCGGGCATCAAGGGTCGATAGAAATGCTCTTCCAACGCCTGGGCGGCATGTTCCGGATCGAGTGCGCCCTTCTCACCGCGCAGAAAACGCCAGGCAATCCGGACCATCCCGGGCTGAATCGCTTCTCTCAGACCGGTCGCCACCGATTGCTCGAAGCGTTTGATCACATCGCGCACCAGATCGATGTAGTCCTGATGTTCCAGCGGTCGCGGATCCAGCAATCGCGCGCGGAGTGCGAGCCAATAACATGCTCCGACGATGCTGCCGCCAGAGACGCAGGAAAGCACTTCCACTTTACGCAGGACATCCAGCTCGGCGAGCCGCGCCAGCACGCCCAGATGATAAAACGACGCTCGAAAGCCGCCACCCGAAAGCGCCAGCCCGACCTTGCCGGCGATTGATGAGCGAACCGCATCCTCGGCTCCGGGGAGCACGGCCTTAAAAAACTCGCGGATGGCCGGAATGTCCAGCGGCCGGGGCTCCTGCAAGCGCGCGAGAGTGCCGAGTTGTTGGACGAAGGTTTGCAGGTGCCAGGGCTCGGGAACGTTTACCCCGGCAATCGCGGCGACGGCATCGGCATAGCGGCGCAGCCCGAACAGAGCTTCGGCGCGCGAGGCCGCGTTCCACCAGTCGTCGCTTTTCGGGACCAGTTCATTAACTATCCGTTCGCGCAACTCGCGCGCCCTCGTGTGGTTGTCATCGGGCTCAACACCCGCGTCAGCGAGCAAGTCCTGAACGAACGCGGCGTTAATGTGGGCGTAAGCGTCATTCCCAAGATCGCCCTTCGCTCCTCGTGCGTAGAGGTTGCCTGATTTAATCAAATCGTCGAGCTGCCCCAGATCGCTCCAGCGTCTTTTAAGTATTCCGCCCGCTATTCCCAGGGTCTCAGCGTCGCCGTCCAGCGATGGATCGTCGAGATCAAACTGTTGCGCGAGTATCTGCAGTGCCCGATCGTGACGAACGGCAGCGCTCAGTTCAGGGTCTTTACTTGTCAACAACGCTTCCTCGCGGCACAGCTCTTCCTTAATCTGGCGTTTTGCGGGTAATTGATCGAGCAACCCTTCGCCGGTACGGAGACGTGCCAGTACTGCGCGCGCCAGCGATAGTTCATCGCTTCGCTTGAGTTGACGCCAGAGCGCGTTCGCATCAGTGAAGGAGAGCTGTTTTCCGGCCAGGAAGGCGCGACCGTCGCTTACAGACTGATTTTGCATGGTAGCCTCTCTGTGTGATTAGGAGATTGATCTCATGATTGCGCGGCATACTTGTTGTGACGGCGCGGGATTAAGAATTCTGTCGCCTCTTTAGGATTTTCACGAACGATCCGGAAATTAATTCGTCGTGCGTCAAACCTGACAGTTGCAAGGCTTCCGCTTCAGTGACTGCGCCGCAGTTGGTTGCCCGCAGAAAATAATTCAAAAGGCCCTGGCCCGTGGCGGCGTCATCGAACACGTCGCCTACTAGAGTGGCCTTCGCCGCCTTCTCGACAAAGTTGCGCAGACGTTCGGACGCGGCGTCGAGACTCTCAAGGAAGAAAGCGTACACAGCCGCGTAGCGCGTCGGCAGTTGCGCCGGGTGTAAATCCCAGCCCTGGTAGAACCCACCGACGAGCGAGTGCTGAATATGATCGTAGTGGAGTTTCCAGGCGCGATGGACGATCGCGCGGTTTTCTTCAATTTGATCTGAAGTCAGCGTTGAACCTTCCGTGGCTCGATGTGGCGCTACGGGCATGATGTTCGTCGCGCCATCGGACAGCCAGATGCCCGTGCCGGCAAACGACACCTGCATCATGCTCTTTGCGAAGTCACAGGACGGATGCATCATGTGTTGGTGTGCCGCCGTGATTGAACAACTCGCAGTGTAATCGTAAGTACCGAAGTGGGCGGCGGTGCAGCGGTCACCGGCAGCTGCCAGCAGCAGGGGCAGATTGATGCGTCCTTCGTAATTGATGATCGACTGGGTCGTCTCGATCATCATCTCCATCTTTAGAGATCCGCTGGCGAGTCCTTTTTGTTTCTCGAGCAAATCGAAGAGTTCAACCAGCGCGGCCACCTGTTCGGGCGTAGTGATCTTGGGCAGCGTCACGACAAAGTTGCCGGGCAGCTTTCCCTCGGCCTTTTCCAAAACGGTCGAAACAAAAATGTCGAGCGTGCGCATGCTGCGGGCGCGCAACTCTTCATTGAACGGCTTGATGCGAATACCGATGAAGGGCGGCAAGGTTCCGGCCGCAATTCCTTTGACGACTTCCAGCGCGGCAGATTCAGCATGGCCATCTTCTTCCGCGTCAGGCCGATTGCCGTAACCGTCTTCAAAGTCGATGCGGAAATCTTCGACCGGCTCGCGTTTCAATTTCTCCTGAACCCGAGCATAGATGGTGTGCGCCAGCCAGGCTGGCTTATTTTCCTCGCGGACTCGGTCGGGGTCATTGTCCAATCGATTTTTCAGACCGGTCGCATATTCAAGTACGTCCGGCAGGTCGCTCGCGAAGGGCAAGCCGATGGCGCGAGCAAACACCGCAAAGTCGGGCGCGTTTTCAGACAGAGCGCGTTGAGCGACCTGACCCAAACGCTGCGCTAAATCAGCGCGAAACAGATGCGCCCCACCGTAGACGGTGTGAACCGGTTGACGGCGGCCGGACTCACCGGGATATCGCGTGGTGAACAACTGGTTTGATGAAGTCAGGCGCTCAGATGCAGCGCGGACCGACTCTTCTGACAGCGACAGTCTCATCTCAGATCCTTCAGGAGATTCCAATTTGCGAGATCGTCTGACTTTAGTACCAAAACTGCCACGCCCGCAAACGACGCCCGCAAACCACGCTCGCAAACGACGCCCAACGCGAGAAAGCGATTGACGTAACGCAAGGCGGGTGGCTAAGATGAAAATGTGCCGAGTTATCCTCCCTAACGCCGGTGTTACTCCTAGCAGGCACTCCCGATAGCATTTTTTGAAAGTGATTTATGAAGCGCAATAAAATTTTATCTAATCCCCCCGGGCGAGGTTTGTCCGTCCCGCAAATGTTTTCGCGCCATACGCAGAGATTCCGCATCTACGGTTCGTTCACCGTCGCGCTGGCGATTCTTCTCCTGGTTGGCTGGTCACAATTTCCCAGGGCCGGCGCGCAGGGCACGCGCGCGCGCGTTCAACAGGACCTCGCCGAAATCTTCATGCGTCATGAGGAGTTGAGCCTCGATCCACGCGCGGTCGCCGATCAAGTTGTTGCGAACGGCCACGTCTCGCTGGTTACACCGTTGCATGATTTTGAGTTGCAGCTGCAGCCGAACGATCTACGCGCGCCAAATTATCGAGCCGAACAAACTGATGAGGGTGGGGTGGTGCGAGCCACGGCCATGCCCGGCGTTACGACTTACAAAGGCAACGTTGCGGATGTTTGGGGCAGCGACGCGCGTTTTACCATCGATGGTCAAAAGATCGAAGGCATGATCATCACGCCCACGGAATCATTCTTTGTTGAGCCCGCCCGGAAATATTCTTCGTCTGCCGCACCGACGGATTATCTCCTGTACAGTGCCGACGACGTGCGACCAGACATTACGCGTACCTGCGGTGACACGCTGGAACAACAAGTTAGTTCGGGCGCCACGCAGATGATGTCGCGGACGAATGCGGCCTCCGGAGTCGCACCGGCGGTTTTCGCGCCATTGAAAGTCGTCGAAGTCGCCACTGAGTCTGATCTCGAATACACGAATGCTTTGGGCGGCGCGTCAGCAGCCAATAGCGACATTCTCAGCATCATGAATTCGATCTCGGCAATTTTTGAGCGGGACATTGGATTGCGGTTCACGGTTACTTACCAGCATGCGTGGACTACTGCCGATCCGTATGGCGCGGGTGGCTTGGGGGCAGCCGCCGTGCTTAACGCGTTCACGAATGATTGGAATCGGAATCCGATCACGCCGCCGCACGATGTATCGCATTTGTGGACAGGCAAGCAACTGACCGACGCCAATGGCGTGGCGTGGCAAGGCGTCGTCTGCTCGAATCCGACGAAAGCCTATGGACTCTCTGACCGGGAAACCATCGCGCCGTTCCGCGTGACGATTCCGGCGCATGAATTTGGTCACAACTTCAGGGCGACTCACGCTGATTCCAGCACCGGCCATGCAGAGTGCGACAACACGATCATGGTCACGATTCAGAATCAGAGCAACACCGGCTTCTTCTGTCCCTTCTCGGTGAGCGAAATCACGGGTTATGTGCAGGCGAACTCGAGCTGTTTGACTGATGCCCCGGCAAATAATCCAATCGACCTGAGCGACTTTTTCGTGCGTCAGCACTATACCGACTTCCTGAATCGGACCGCGGATGCGGGCGGCCTCGCATTCTGGACAAACGAGATCGAATCGTGCGGTGCCGACGCAAATTGCCGGGCGCAGAAACGGATCAATGTTTCCGGCGCGTTCTTCCTGTCGATTGAATTCCAGGAAACCGGGTATCTCGTGGAGCGTACCTACAAAGCCGCCTACGGTGACGCGACCGGCGCTTCGACCCTCAACGGACCGCACACGCTTCCGGTCCCGATCGTCCGATTCAATGAGTTCCTCACCGACCAGCGGGCAATCGCGAACAATGTCATCGTCAATCAGGGCGACTGGCAAAATACGTTGGAGCGAAACAAGGTTACGTATTTCGATAATTTTGTGAAGACCCAGCGATTCACCAACGCCTATCCGACGACCCTGCTGCCGACCGAGTATGTGCACACGCTGAATCAAAATGCCGGCAGTCCCATGTCGGCGAGCGAAGAGGCCCAGGAAGCAGCGAAGATGGTTGCGGGCCGGACGCGCGCGCAAGTGTTACGGGACATCGCCGAGCATCCGGTTCTGGCGCGGACCGAACTCAATCGCGCCTTCGTGCTGATGCAGTTCTACGGCTATATGCGACGCAATCCGAATGATGCGCCTGACCGGGACTACACGGGTTATGACTTCTGGTTGACCAAGCTTAATCAGTTCAACGGCGATTACGTTGCCGCGGAGATGGTCAAGGCGTTCATCACTTCGACAGAGTACCGGGCCCGCTTTGGAGCTCCTTGATTCCGAATTGGGTGGGGCAATTGGACATGACAGACGGCCGCCGCTGGTGGCCGTTTTTATTTTTTGAGGTCTCTCCAATCGAGCGGTTGGCTGACCATTGACATTTGAGCTGTTTGAGACCTAATCTCCCGCATCTTCTGAGTTTGGCTGCTCGTCGATTTGTAATGTCAAACTTCCCCCGTTTCCGTCTCCTTCGCGTCATCACGGTAGCGCTTTGTGTTGCGCTGGGCGGCGCCTGGTTCTTGTCCCGAGATTCGCTTCACCAAACACACGCGCAGAGCACTTCCTTCAAAAACTTTGAAGCGCCGCAAATTCATCCTTTGGCGATGACGCCGGACGGGACTCGTCTGCTCGCGGTCAACACGCCGAATGGAACTCTTTCGGTTTTTTATGTCGCCGGCAACGCGCTCGCTTTGATGGCCGAAATTCCCGTGGGCCTCGAGCCCGTCAGCGTCTCGGCACGCAACGACAATGAAGCGTGGGTGGTGAACTGGCTGTCAGATTCCGTAAGTGTCGTCGATCTTAGTCGCTTCAAGGTCTCGCGCAGTTTCGATGTAGGTGATGAGCCGACCGACGTGGTGTTTGCCGGCCAACAGAAGGAGTTGGCGTTCATTTGCGTCTCAGGTCTGAACGCGGTGAAGGTCTTTGACCCGGCGACTCCGGCGACCAGCCCGCAAGTGATCGCTATTAACGGCAAGCAGCCGCGCGCGTTGGCGCGTGATGCAGCGGGAACCCGGGTCTTCGTTTCAATCTTCGAGTCAGGTAACCAGACTACGATAATTTCCGAGGCCCAGGTGACGGCCAACGGCGGACCGCCGCCGCCTTCGCCGGCGATGGCCGCCGGTCTGCCGGCCGCCCCGAAAGTTTCGCTGATCGTGAAATGGAACGGCAGTGGTTGGGCCGACGAAACCGGAAACACAAAGTGGACTCCGTTGATTCCTTACACGTTGGCCGACATCGATCTGGTCGTGATTGACGCGCAAAGCCCGACGCCAGCCGTCAGTACGTTGGTGCGGAGCGTGGGCACACATATCGGAAACGCCGTTTTCGATCCGGCAAACAATCGTCTGCTGGTGGCGAACGACGAGGCGCGCAACCTGGTGCGGTTCGAGCCGAACCTGCGCGGGCACTTTCTGAGCACGCGCCTCGATTCGATTTCGCTCGGCGGGCCGCCGAACGTGATTGCCAGCGATTTGAATTTGCATATCGACTTGAATAATCCATCCGGCTCTGACGCCGAGCGCGCTCTCAGTCTGGCCATGCCGGGTGACCTGGTGCGCGCGGCGGATGGCACGCTCTATCTGGCGGCCACCAGTTCAGCGAAAGTCGGTGTCATCAATTCTCAAGGTGCAGTGACGTCGCGGATTCAGGTAGGCCAGGGACCTACGGGACTGGCTTTGAATGAATCCCGCAATCTGCTGTACGTGCTGAACCGGTTCGATGAATCGATCAGCACGGTCGATCTCGCAACCCGCACGCAGATTGCCACGAGCGCGGTTGGCTTCAATCCGGAGCCCGACACGGTCCGCAACGGGCGCCGGTTTCTTTATGACACCAGCGTCTCGGCGCACGGCGATGTCTCATGCGCCAGTTGTCATCAAAATGGCCATCGTGATGGGCTGGCGTGGGACCTCGGCGATCCTCAGGGTCAGATGGCGCTTTTCGGGCGCTTCCACCCGATGAAAGGGCCGATGACTACGCAATCGTTGCGCGGCATCATCGGCACTGAACCGTTGCACTGGCGCGGTGATCGCAACACCCTTTCGGATTTCAATCAGGCCTTTCCGAGTCTGCTGGGTAGCTCGCGGCTACTTACGTCCACCGAGATGAGCGCCTTTACCGCGTTCGTGCAGACGCTTACTTATCCGCCCAACCCGAATGAGAATCTTGATCGCACGCTGCCAAATCCGGCCACCGGTCCGAACGCGACCCGCGGCAAAGATCTTTTTAATACGACTCCATTTGATAAGGTCGCCATTAATTGCAACGTGTGCCACAACTCCTTTAACTTCGGCACCGGCACCAGCAGATTGATTATTCCAGCGGTCGAGCTTGGCACCTCGCAGGACTTTAAGGCGCCGCAACTACGCGGCATGTATCAAAAAATCGGAATGGTGAATGCGCCGGGTGAGCAAATTAGCGGCTTTGGATTCATTCACGATGGCTCGACCGATTCGCTTTTCAGTTTTCTACACAATCCGGTCTTCACTTTCCAGAACGACACTCAACGGCAGGACATCGAACAGTTCATGCTTACGTTCGACACCGGCACGGCGCCCGCCGTCGGTTTGCAGGTAACCGTTAACGGCAGCAACAAAGGCACGCCCGCAGTTACTGACCGCGTCAACTTGTTGATGGCCCAGGCGACCTTCCCTCAAAACTGTGATTTGGTAGTCAGAGGAATATTCAATGGATCGTCCCGCAGCTTTCTATTTTCGGGCGGCCAGTTTCTGACCGATCGACAAGGCGAAGCGGCGGTCACTTTACAGACGCTCCTGCAAGCGGCCGACGACGGCGCCGAACTTACTTTTATGGGAGTGCCGGTGGGCGCCGGCCGACGTAGCAGCATCGACCGCGAACTAAACGGAACTCTCGACGGCGATCAACCAAAGCCCAATGCTATGGATCTGGCCCAGGCTTTCGTCTGGCAGCATTATCTCGATTTTCTTAACCGGCTACCCGACGATCCCGGACTGGCTTTCTGGACGAATGAAATAACTTCCTGCGGTGCGAATAATCAATCCTGCACCGACATCAGGCGCATTAACACTTCGGGTGCGTTTTTCCGCTCGATCGAATTTCAGCAGACCGGCTATCTGGTTGAGCGAATGTACAAAGCGGCCTACGGCGACGCGCCTAACGCCGTCTCGACTCTGGACGGCACCCATAACATCGTCGCGCCGGTGGTTCGTTTCAGCGAGTTCATTCCCGATGTAAAGCAAATTGGCAGCGGCGTCGTGGTTAACCAGGGAAACTGGCAGAAACAATTAGACGATAACAAGAATGCCTTCAGCCTGGCGTTCGTCCAGCGGGCGCGATTCACCGATCCCAACAGCGGCTACCCGACGACCTTGTCGCCGGCGGCATTTGTCACCCGACTCGCCGACAACGCCGGCGTGCCCGTGAATGATTCCGATCGAACAAAAGCCCTTAACGAATTTGGCGGCGCCACGGACACCAGCGATTTAGCGGCGCGCGCACGCGCGCTGCGTGAGATTGCCGAAAACGCAGTGGTATTCAATCAGGAACAAAACCGCGCCTTCGTCCTGATGCAATACTTCGGATACTTGCGGCGCGATCCCAACAGCGGGCAGGACACTGACTACAGCGGCTACGACTTCTGGCTGCGAAAGCTCGATCAATTCAACGGCAACTTCATCGCCGCTGAAATGGTCAAGGCGTTCATTATCTCCACGGAATATCGCCGGCGCTTCGGAGCGTCCTAAAGGCGGGCAGAAGCGGAAGGTCATTTGGAGTCGTAAGGAATGATGCGGCGGCAGAAAATTTCTCGTAGCTTTCGCCCGGTGAATAAATTATGATGCGCCGGACTTTTAGTCAGCGTTCTACTCAATCACATTCGGGCTCCGACTCACTCTTAAACTCCCGAAGATAGGAAAAACCTGTGAAGACAATTCGTTCCCCCTTTTCGTCCCGTCGTACGCGCGCGCACTATTGGCGCCCGTTGATCGTGGTGATCGCCCTCGCCTTTTTCGCTAGTGCTTTTTTCGTGGTCTCTGCGCAAAAGAAACGGCACAGCAAAAAAACCCCACGACCAACTGAAACTCAAAACAAGAAGATCGCCGAGCGACGTGAACGTGAACGCAAACGTGAACGGCCAGGCGAAAACGAAGCGATCGCGGAAGATGTCGAGGGCCGCGAGAACTGGTTCTGGCGCCAGCGCATGTACCCGTTCGCTGAGCTGCCGGAGAACGGGCGCGAAAAAGCCTGGGCGTCACGACCAGTTGATAAAGGCATAAGACCGGAAGTCCTGACCTGGCAGCCGTTGGGGCCGGTTTCTACGACGCATGGCTTCGTCACCCAATGGGGAGTCACCAGTGGCCGCATCAGTGCGATCGCGATCTCCCCGACTAACGCAAATCTGGTTTTGATCGGCAGTCCGACCGGCGGTATTTGGCGCTCGACGGACGGCGGTGCGAATTTCACCGCAGTTGCCGACAATCTTACCGACATCTCGGTCGGTTCTATCGCCTTTGCTCCCAGCAATCCGGCTATTGTCTATGCGGGCGCCGGCGACAATAACAATCACCCATATTTCGGACAGGGTGTGTTGAAATCAACCGACGGCGGCGTAACGTGGGCGAAAATTAGTGGCGCGACCCTGACCGGTCCAGGCGTAATCCGTCAGGTAGTTGTTGACCCGGCCGATCCCACGCTGGTTTACGCGGTTCAATATGTTCGGAAGGACACCACGACAAACGGGAACGTTGCCAGTGGTTTCTGGCGGTCGACGGATGGTGGCGTCACCTGGACGAGAACCTTCTCTGGTTTATTCCGAAACATGGCGCTGCGACCGGGAACGCCGCAGACGATATATCTCGGCGTGAATCGTAAGGACACAGCCCCGGCTGGTCCTGCCGGCGTATACCGATCCACTGACGGCGGGACGACCTGGAATTTGGTCCACACGGCGCCGTTCGATACCACTCAGGATGTGCGCGTGGCAGTGACCGCTGCCGCTCCCGCAACCGTATATGTCTACGAGGGTGGAACCGATAATACCGCAACCAGACAAGTGGTGGTCGAGGTCAGTACCGACGGGGGCACCACCTGGTCTACGCGCGGAAACCGCACCGATATCGATAAGGGACAGTTCGCCTATAACACCTTCATCGCCGTTAGCCCGGCTAATGTGAATACGATCATCATCGGTTCTCGCGACTTGTTTCGCAGCACTGATGGTGGATTGACTTTCAACAACATCGTCGGCAACTTCGCCGCACCGACGTTTGCCACTTACACTCCGGACCAGGCCACGACCCACTCGGATCAGCAGACCGCGGCTTTCTCGCCGACCGATGCCAACACGATTTTGTTTGGTAATGACGGTGGCCTGTTCAAGAGTACGAACGGCGGCACTACGCTGACGTCGCTCAATGCGACCTTATCGCTGACTCAGTTCGTGGGTTATGCGGTCGATCCGACCGATGCGACGAAATCCTATGGCGGCACGCAGGACAATGGCGCTCTGCGACGCCAGACGGGAACCAGTCAATGGGCGGAAATTATCGGAGGTGATGGCGGCAACACTGTCGTCGACGCGCTGACGCCGGGAACTGTCTATACGACTTACATCAACGGCACGGCCTACCGTTGGACAAACTTCGGCCAGACCTTCGATAAGCAGATTGGCGCTGACGACAATTCGACTTTCGGCGAAGGCGCGAATCCGCGCATCGCTTTTTATCCACCATTCACCGGTAACGGCGTGGATGCGAAACTCTACTTCGGCACCTGGAAGCTGTACACCTCAACTGATCGCGGCGACACCTGGACGCCGACGTCCGCTGATGATTTAACCGTAGGCGATCCCGATACGCTCAGTGCGATCGGCGTCTCTCGGTCAAGCAACAACGTGATTTATACCGGTTCGAACAATGGCCGCGTTAATGTCAGCAGCAACGGTGGCACCAGTTGGACGAACATTACGACCGGCCTGCCGAACCGGACGATTACGAGCATTACGGTCAGTCGTACGGATTCCGCCACTGCGTTTCTGACGGTTTCGGGATTCGGGTCAGGCCATGTGTTCAGGACGATTAACACCGGCGGTACCTGGACCGACATCAGCAATAATCTGCCGAATATTCCAACCAACTGTTTGCTGATCGATCCACAGACAGCCACGACGCTCTACGTTGGCACCGACATCGGCGTATTTAGATCGACCGACAGCGGCGCAACCTGGGCGGCCTTCAATAACGGCATGCCGCCGGTCGTGGTGATGAAGCTGGTCAACAGCGGCAACACGATTCAGGCAGGGACGTATGGTCGTGGCGCATATCAGCTGAACGATGTCGGCGGAGGATCGACAGTGCAATTCAGCGCCGCGAACTACGCGGTTACGGAAGGCACTGCCTCAACCACCTTCACCATAACTCGCAGCGACGGGACCGGCACTTCGACGGTGAATTATGCGACCAGCAACGGTACCGCCAGGGAAGGCCGTGATTATGTAGCGGCGCTCGGTTCGGTAACTTTTGCCCCTGGCGAAACGAGCAAGGACGTGACGGTGCTGATCATTGACAATGCTTTTGTAGACGGCTCACGCACGGTAAACCTCGCGCTCAGTGGCGCGGGTGGCTCATCAACACTCGGACCGCAAAGCGCAGCCACTATTACAATTGCTAATAACGACGCCACCCAGGGCCCGAATCCGCTCGACACGCCGAACTCGTTCGTGCAACTGCACTACTTCGACTTTCTCAATCGCGTGCCGGATGCAGGAGGCTTGAATTTCTGGACCAATCAGATGACTAACTGCAGCAACCCCCCGCCCGCGGATCTGCTGGTGTGTCGCATCAATGTGAGCCGCGCATTCTTCGTTTCGATTGAATTTCAGCAGACCGGCTATCTCGTGGAACGCATGTACAAGGTCGCTTACGGTGATGTCGACGGAAATTCCACACTCGGCGGCGCTCATACTCTGAAGGTGCCCGTCGTTCGCTTCACCGAGTTGCTCACGGATACTCAGCGTGTCGGCCGCGGCGTCGTGGTAGGCCAAACCGGCTGGGAAGCTGTGTTGGACAATAACAAGAACGCGTATGCGTCTGAGTTTGTCGCGTTGGCGCGGTTTACGGCCGCCGGCGCATTTCCGACCACGATGACGCCAACTCAGTTTGTGACGAAGTTGAATACGAATGCGGGCAATGTATTGACTCCGGCACAACAGACTACTTTCATCAATTTGTTTGGAGGCGCGGCGGACACCAGTAATACAGCTGTTCGGGCTCAAGTGCTTCGGCAGGTTGCTGAGAATCCGACGCTCGCCACGAACGAATTCAGTCGCGCGTTTATCTTGATGCAGTACATGGGTTATCTGCGTCGCAATCCAAATGATGCGCCCGACGCGGACTATACGGGTTACGATTTCTGGGTCAATAAGATGGCCCAGTTCGGTGGAGATGACATCAAAGCTGAAATGGTTAAGGCCTTTATCACTTCGACTGAGTATCGTTCGCGGGTCGGAGCGCCGTAATCGCCATCCCTCATTACAAACAGAAACGGCCGCGGTGATCGCGGCCGTTTCCTTTTAAGTTCGAATAAGGATCGGATCGCCAGGCAATCCTATTTGACATTGATCAGGACAATGTCCCAAATCCAGTTGCCGCGGGCAAAGGCGAGATTTTGGCCGTCGCGGCTGAGCGAGAACCAGACCATGTGTTCATTGTTGAAGTTGGTCAGACGCTTCGGGCGGTCTCCGTCGAGCGGCTGCATCCACAGATTATTAGTATCGCTGTAGATCAGGCCCTTGCCGTCTTGAGAAAATTGACGGCTGTAACCGCCGCTCATGTGGTCCCAGGTCTTTTCCACCCCACCGCCGTCAAACGAACGGATCGCGGTCATGTATTTCCCGTTTTTAATGTCGCGGTACTGATACGAGATTAGATTGTTGTCAGGCGAGATTGCCAGCATCGAGATGTCCAGGTTGCTTTCCACGATGGGCGTCGCAGATCCACCCTCGACAGGAATTTTCCAAAAGATAGCCTTACCTTCGGCAAATGTTCGATAGACAATCCACTTGCCATCGGGCGCATACGTCGGCCACTGCTCCATACTTCCATCGGTTAACTGCTGCAGAGCGCCGGTGGCCAACTCAAGCCGCCAGATATTGAATTTGCCGGTGCGCGGCGAAGAGAAGATCACAAATCGATCGTCCGGAGAAACGTCCGGATGGGTAACGCCGCGGAGACCGAACGTGAGTTGTCTGCGCTCGCTCCCGTTGGCGTTCATAATCCAAAGGTCAGGTCCCAGGGCGTAGATGATACGCCCGTCATGCGTCCAGGTGGTCCAGCTGTATTGACCATCGATGGGAGTGAGCTTCTGGGCGCGAGTCGGATCGGCGGCAGGCATGACCCAAAGGGCCATCGGCCGTGCAGCCTGGGAGGTAATAATCCTTTTACCGTCGGCGGCGATGCTGAGGCCTTCGAAAATGCTCAACTCATTGGTCAGTCTTTGCGCCTGACCTCCGGGATAGGAAATCAGCCATAAACCCTCGTTGCTGCCGGCCCGATCCCTGGCACTCATCAGAAAACCGGTGTTATCTGGCAACCACGCGATCTTGCGAATATTGTCCCAGTGATTAGCCGTTAGCTTCACTTCCGTTTGATTGTCGATGCGGACACCCAGCACCCGGTAACAAGGATCGCAACCCGCCTCTTTGATCAGGTCGATCGCCGCTACCAGTTTTCCGTCAGCCGACCAGGTGACGGACCTGAACGGAAAGTGATGCTCATTTTGATGAGTAAGTTCGCGAGGGTTGCGGCCGTCAAGATCAGCTATCAGCAAATGGCGCACGTCGTTCGCATCAAGTTGCACGTAAGCAATCTGTTTTCCGTCAGGTGAAAATCCGGGCAGGCTGTCGACATGTTCGATCAGTTTTTGGGTCTGACCGGGAATCAGCGGTATGCGTTCAAAGAAAGAGTTGTTGAGATGGGCGCGTTCGACATACAGACAGACCAGAGAATCTCCGTCCGGCGTGAACTCGCAGCCCCAGTTCGAAAAGCCAGGTCTGGGCGGCACCAGCTGCACCGTGTTTTCATTAGCCGTTTGCCTCAGCAATACGGCGTCCGAATTTCCTCTATCCGACACATAAGCCACGTACTTGCCGTCTGGTGAAATCGCGCCCAGGTCGCTGATGCCCTGGGCTGTCAGTTTCGTAAATTGTAGATTTGCGGGAGAGAGATTTACCGGCTGCGATCTCATCCGGGACAGTTTGTAGACGCCAATTCCGACAGCCGTAGTTACCAACAAAGCCGCAGCGACCAGAAATCCACGCGTGATTATTTTTCTGGAGCTCTCATTGGACAGGCTTGAGCCTGAGCTTGGTTGCGCGGCGATGTCGCCGGTTGCACCTCTCTTTCTCGGCTGACCCGACGAATGCTGCGCCAGCGCTTGCCTGAGTTCGTCCAGGTCGCGGCGCATTTCCGCCACCGTCTGATAACGATCGGTGGCTTCCTTTCGCAGGGACTTGTCGACAATCTGTTGTAAGGGCGCCGGGTGCTCGGGAAGAAACTCGGAGATTGGCCTCGGCTCTTCGCGGGCGATGGATATGAGGATGTCGGCTTTCGTTTTGCCCGTGAATGGAGCGGCGCCGGTGACGGACTCGTACAAGACCACTCCAAGACTAAAAATATCTGTGCGCGCGTCAACGTCATAGCCACGCGCCTGCTCCGGGCTCATGTAATTGACAGTGCCCAGAATAAGCCCGGGTGAGGTGCTGAAATTAGGAGAGTCTGAAGCGCCGGATTCAATTCTGCCAAAGCCGTCTTCAGTAGGTTTGGCCAATCCGAAGTCGAGCACTTTCACATATCCATCGCTGCGCACCATGATGTTCTCTGGCTTAATGTCGCGATGGACGATGCCCACACTGTGGGCTGCCGCCAAGGCCTCAGCCACCTGGGTGATGATCCTGAGAGTCCGATCCAGATCGCGCTCGCCACGCGCGATGATTTCGCGCAGCGTTTCGCCATCAACAAACTCCGTGACGATAAAACGTAAGCCCTCAGTTTCGCCGATCTCATGAATCGTGATGATGCAGGGATGATTCAGCGCCGAAACGACTCGTGCCTCTTGCTGAAAGCGTCGCACGCGTTCGGGGTTTTTTGAGAAGGTATAGGGAAGAAGCTTGAGCGCCACCGGCCGATCGAGCCGTGAATCACGCGCCAGATAAACCTGGCCCATGCCCCCGCGGCCCAATTCGCGAATCACTTCATATTGATTGACGGTCTGGCCCGGTTGGAGCGAGCCGGTGGCGACCAGAAGATCGGCGGCTACTTCCGCTGCGGGCGTGTCGATCAGGTTCGACTGACCGTCGGCGGCGAGCATTCCTTCAACCTGCAGGCGTAGCGCCCTGTCGTCGCCACAGGCATCACTGAGAAAATTCGCTCGCTCTTGCGGATCTCTGTCGAGCGCCGCCAGAAAAATCGCTTCAACTTTTCGCCAACGCTCGCGAGACTCATCCATCATTCAGCCATCAATTGCTTTAGCCGCGCCCGGGCCACCCGCCATTCCCGCTCGACCGTCGCATGAGAGATGCCCATGGCGGCCGCCGTTTCTTCAATCGTCAAGCCGCCAAAGAAACGCATTTCGATGATTTCAGTTTTCTGTGGGTCAACCTCAGCCAGGGCGTGCAAGGCTTCGTCCAGCGCAATCAACTCCGATGCCCGGCCCTCAATTTCCGCGGCGACCGCCAGCGACACCTGAACGACGTCCCCGCCGCGTTTTTGCCGAAGATGCGTGCGGGCATGGTCGATCAAAATCTGTCGCATCAATCGGGCCGCGATCCCAAAGAACTGTGCCCGGCTTTCCCAGGATATCGTCTGGCCCACCAGTCGTAAGTACGCCTCGTTGATTAATGCCGAAGTCTCGAGCGTGTGGCCGGGCCGTTCATTCCGCATGTAACGCTGCGCAATGCGGTGCAATTCAGCATGAACAATTGGCGCCAGATGTTCGAGCGCTGCTTGATCCCCATTTTGCCAGTCAAGCAGCAGTTGCGTTACCTCATGGGTTCCAGCCATTCAAACTTTTCTCAACTTAATTTTCAAAGCCCGTGAGGGAATCCGCATTTCGTTGTCGCACTCATAAATAAGGGCAAATAACCGCGCGATTTTAGCGCAGGACCTTATTTGCCGAGAAGGAAACGCACCGTGTCGAAAGATCTGGACGCATCAATGTTGCTGACCCAGGCGCTGGTGGAGGCGGCGTTTCAGGGGAACCTGCAGCGGCTGCGCGAGCAACTCGCTCTCGGGGCGGATGCCAATTCCCAAGGCCCCGACGCCTGCCCGTTACTGCATTACGCGGTGATGGGTGGGCAGGCAAAAGTTGTCAGCCTGCTTCTGGAGGCGGGCGCCAATGTGAATGCCCTAACCAAAGACGGCGTGACACCGCTCATCAATGCAGTTGAATGGGGATATGCCGAAGTTGTTGAGCTGCTGGTGGCCCATAACGCGGATCTCAGCGCGCAAGATGACTACGGCCGAACGGCCTTAACCGTCGCCAGCGATTTGAATCACAGCAGAATCGTCAGCCTCCTTCAAGCCGCACCTCAGGAAAAGTGCAATGCGAAATCGCTTCAAAGGACAACCCATGAGAATCAAACTTGAAAATTATCTGTCGTTTTGTTTCCGGGTCAGCTCGCTGCCGGCGCTCTTACTACTGGCATTGATCCTTGGCAACACATCGTCCGCGCGCGCGGCGAGTTTCACCGTCAACACCAACTATGATGCCAACAATGCGACTGCGCTGGATAACAATCCAGGTGATGGCGTGTGTCAGCAATCGCTCGACGGGATGTGCTCCTTACGCGCCGCGATGACGGAAGTCAGTGCTCTTGGCGGATCAAACACCATCAATTTCAACGTTCCCTTCAGTCTGTTGACGTTGAAGGCGGCGTTGCCGCCTGTCAGCGCGGATCTGACAATCGTTGGTCCGGGTGCGGCCAACCTGACTCTGGATGGAGGCGCCCTGGTTAGACACTTTTTCGTGAATGCCGGCGCGAAGCTCACAATTTCTGATTTGAAATTGTCTGGCGGCGTGAGTGACTCAGGCGGATCCATCTATAACAGTGGCGGAACTCTTCTGATCACCAGCGTGGTCTTTAACGGCAACAACACCACCACGACGGCCGGAATGCCGCACTTTGGCGGCGCCATTTATAACGACGGGACGCTCACCATGAGCGGCAGCAGTTTTTCAAATAACGTGGCCACCATTTCGTCTTGCCCGCTGAACCTTTGCCACATTGGTGGTGGTGGATTTTATGTTTCGGGTTCCGCATCCGCGGAGGTCAGCAATACTGTCTTCAACAACAATAGTGACTCGATTTGGAATGAGGGTTCCGTGACTGTAACCACCAGCTCCTTCACGAACAGCGGTATCACGAACACGAAGATCCTGTCGGTGAGTGACAGCACCTTCATCGGTAACTCGGTCGGCATTGGCACTTCCGCAGTGGCCGCGCGGACGACGGTGAACCGGAGCTTGTTCACTCAGGGGGGCGTGGCCTTATTTACAACAGATGGAGAGCTGATCGTCTCGAACAGTACCTTTGTTAACAATTCAGAATCGACAGGTACAGGGATAATCGGCAAGAACGAGGCCAACATCTCCGGGACCTTTCCCACGGTCAAAATCACGAACAGTACCATCGCTAACAATACCGGCTACGGTATTTTTGGCACGGGTAGCTGGACGATTCGCAACACCATCATAGCCGGATCCTCAATCCGCAATTGCAAAGATTTTCCTACGAATGGCGGTAACAACATCGAGGACGGAACCGGTTGCGGCTGGGGTTCGAACAATGGTTCACAGAGTAGCGTCAACCCACAGCTCGGGGCGTTAGGTAACTTTGGCGGCCCCACCCAGACAATGCCCTTGATTGGCAATAGTCCGGCCGTCAACAAGGGCAATCCGGCCATTTGTGCCGCGGCGGTCGGCGCGCCCGACTACGGTGCCGGAGCTGTGGATCAGCGCAGCTTTGCCCGACGCAACGGCTTCTGCGACGTCGGCGCTTTTGAGGCTCAGCCATCGAACATCTCGGGTCAGGGTTCCGGCCAAAGTACTCTCGTGAATACGCCGTTCGCTTCCTTGTTGCGGGTCCATGTGACGGATTTCTTCGCCAATGTTCTCGGCGGATCGAGTGTCACGTTCTCAGGACCCGGAAGCGGCGCCAGCATAGCCACTGGTGGAACCGCTAACACCGATGCAAACGGCGATGCGGGTTTTGCGGCCACGGCCAACGGTATCGGTGGTTCGTACAAGGTGGTCGCGGGCTTTGCCGGGGGGCCTTTGGTGAATTTCGATTTGACCAACACCGGCGGCGCGACACCTACTCCAACCGCGTCACCGACGCCAACTCCGACACCAACAGCAACGCCGACGCCAACACCGAGCCCGACGCCGACAGCTACTCCGACACCGATGTTGATTCAATTCAGCGCATCAACCTATCAGGTGGCGGAAGCAGATGGGCGCGTGGACACAATCATTACTCGCAGCGGCGATACCAGCCTGGCTGCCAGCGTCAGTTTCGCGACTTCTGATCTTGCCGGGGTGCAGAATTGCAACCTGGCAAATGGCGTCGCCTCTGCCCGCTGTGATTACGAAACCAGACTCACGACCGTACGGTTTGCCGCGGGGGAAACAGCAAAAGTCGTGACGGTTTTGATCATCGACGATTCGTATCTGGAGGGACCTGAAACTTTTAGCGTCAACCTCAGCAATCCAGTTGGTGGATCCCTGGGCGCAAATGCGAATGCCACGGTGACCATCGTCGATAATGACCTTGCTACCGGCGCGAGCCCGATCAACCAAACGAATTTCTTTGTGCGAATGCACTATCTGGATTTTCTGAACCGGCTACCGGACAACGATGGCATTGTGTTCTGGTCGAACGAGATTTTGTCGTGTGGCTCAAACCAGGCCTGCATCGACGCCAAGCGCATCAATGTCTCGGCGGCTTTCTTCCTGTCGATCGAATTTCAACAGACGGGTTATCTCGTGGAGCGTACCTATAAGTCCGCTTACGGCAGTGCGACCGGAACGTCAACGCTGGGCGGAGCGCATCAGCTGTCGGTGCCGGTGGTGCAAATGAATGAATTTCTGGCGGACTCTCAGCAAATCGCCGAAGGCGTCATCGTGGGCCAGAGCAATTGGCAGCAAACCCTGGAGAACAATAAGCAGGCGTTCTTTGCGGTCTTTGTCCAGCGATCGCGATTCACCAGCGCATTTCCAAATTCGTTGTCAGCCGCTCAGTTTGTTGATGCGTTGAATGCGAATGCCGAAAACCCGCTGTCAGTTTCCGAGCGCAATCAACTGGTTAACGACCTGGCGACCGGCGGCAAGAATCGCGCGCAAGTGTTGAGGGCCATCGCAGAAAACTCAAACCTTGCGAAAGCGGAATTCAACCGGGCCCTGGTGCTGATGCAGTATTTTGGTTACCTGCGGCGCAATCCGAACGATAGCCCGGACAGCGACCACACAGGTTACGAGTTCTGGCTGACCAAGCTGACTCAGTTCAACGGTGATTTCGCGGGGGCTGAAATGGTGAAAGCGTTTCTCAATTCAGTCGAATACCGGCAACGATTTGGCACACCATAATTAATTTGGAAAACGAAAACGGCCGCCGGAATTGGCGGCCGTTTCACCAAGGTTAGGCGTTTCTGATCTAGACTGCGCCCAGGCTGGCGCCCGGATAAGTTTGTCCGAGTTTGCCAACGTCTCCTTCGGCAAGCGTGTTCACCAATTCCTGATGAAAGTAATCATGACGGGCCGCGACCGGCGGCGCGACGCGCTTGTCGTACATCTGCCGTGAACGATCGATGTCGTCACGCAGTCGCTCGTACAGGTCGCCTTTGCTCCGACCTTCCTGCACCTTCGGCTCGTTGTAAAGCTTGATTTCGGAAACCAGTAGACGGGCAAATCGACGCGCGTCGTTATGCAGGCGGCGCTCGTCTTCACCAACTTCGATTGGCAATTCAGGCTCCGAGACGCCATACCTTCGTGAACTGCCGAGCGGAGCCGAGTACTGCGACCCATAATTCGGATCGAGTGGTTGGGTCACAACGGGTTGTTCGGCGGCGATAATTTCCGGTACAGCCGTCGGTGCCGGTTCTTCGACGGCCGGCGGTTGAGGTTCCGCGAGCCAGGATTGCTCGCTGCGCGTCTCAACTGGTTGCGGGGCTATGGCTTCGAACGAGGTTGGCGGTTCTTCGCCTGCAATCGAAGGTGGGAAATCAACCCGTTCACTAGCTTGTTCGGCTTCAATTTCCTGAGCGGGCTCCTCTGCCGCCGTACTGTCGAACGTCGCCGCGGCTTCACTGCTTTCCACCGCAGGGGATTCGGGTGCAGCTTCAACCTGCGGAGTATACCCGGGTTCGGCGGGCGCATCGGTAGTCTCTGCGGGCGCAGCCTGTACCGGTGCAGCGCGTTGAATAGAAACCAAATTGACGGCCATTGAGGCGACGCTGGTTAAAAGTTCCAACGCATCGAGATTCATCGCATTCGCATCGGTTGATGGCGAATCACCGTACAAAACGGCGACGACTTTGCCGCGCACCACGAGTGGAATTGCCACGACGACCGCAGGCGCGCCGCCGAGTTGATCCAGCAGCAGGGCGTAATCTGAATCGGCAGCATCAGCTCCGGAGGCAGTCATGCGAGTCCTGACCGCGCGGGTCACGATTGTCTGCGCCGTCAACGGCAGCGATACGCCGCCAATCATTTCCAGATCCGGATCGTCGGACTTTGCCAGCCGCCAGCCGATGGCCTGGTCGTTTTTGATAACGAACAACGCGACGCGATCCGCGAATTGAATGGCGCCGCGCAGTAATGCTTTCAAAACCTCGGTCTGCGATTGCTGCCCCTCGATATCCTGTACCGATCGTCTCAGGCTTCTGGCGTCCGCGGGCACCGCAGCTACGGCGAATCCGGCGTCCAGGCGTTCGCTGCGGGCCGTTTGCAGGTGCGCGAAAATCGCCGCAGACACGGCGCTCCCGTCCAGGCTCTTCGACGCGGACTGCTCACGTAATTGCGCCAGACCTTCGTTCATTTCGGTCTGCAAACGACCGAGTTGCTCATCGATCGCGCGGAACCGATCGTTCACATAGGTTTCGATTGCCTGCTGTAGGCTGTGCTCTAGTTCTTCACTCACCGAGTAAAAAGCCTCCGATCAAAAATGTGGCACGGACTTTAGGCTGTGGTTTCATCGACGGGCAGGAGGTCCCACAGACTGAAGTCTGTGCCGCTGATCTGATTATGGAGGCCGCGTTCTAGGCGCGTCAAGAACCTTTTTCTGAAAAGATTACGAGTTGGTGGCGGCGGCTTTGGTGGCCATCTCGCCGTTGAGCTTCATGATTTCCAGCGTCATCTCGGCGGCAGCGTACATATCTTTCACATCCAGCCACTCCTTAACGGTGTGAATCGCCCGCATGCCGGTGCCGAGGTTGGCGCATTCGATGCCTTTGCGATTGAAGACATTTGCATCACAGCCACCGCCTGAGGCCATGGTCTTGACGTCGAGGCCCATGCGCTTGGCAGCCTGAATTACGAGCTGCACTACGTGTGAGCTGTCGGGCACGTCCATCGATGAGTAGTCGCGCTCGACGTGCGATTCGACGTGGGCCTTAGTCGTCTTGCCGGCGACCGTCACTTCGTATTTCGCGGCCGCGTCTTCGAGACACTTCTGCATGTGCTCAGTCTGAGCATTGAGCTTCTCCTCGCTGTGCGAGCGCGCTTCGCCATTGAGCACAACCAGATTAGGAATGATGTTCGTGGCCATGCCACCCTGGATGAGGCCGATGTTGGCAGTCGTTTCCTGATCGATGCGGCCCAACTTCATGTTGGCCAAACCCTCGGCCGCGATCTTGATCGCGGAAATTCCTTCTTCGGGCGCGACGCCGGCGTGCGACTCAAGACCATGAATCTTGAATTCCATGTGATTCGACGATGGGCCTTTGGTGAAGAGGAATCCCGGGTCGTCGGAATCGAAGACGATCCCGTACTTCGCTTTCAACTTCGAAACGTCGACGTTCTTGGCGCCCAGCAGTCCGACTTCTTCGCAGATCGAAAAGATTGCTTCGATCGGTGTGTGCGGAATGTTCTGTTCCTGGAGGCTGCGGATGACTTCGATGATCACCGCGCATCCGCTCTTATCGTCACCGCCGAGGACCGTCGTGCCGTCGGTGCGAATGATGTCGCCCTCGACGATCGGCTTCACGCCCTCGCCAGGAACGACGGTGTCCATGTGCGCACTCATCATGATCGACTGAGCGCCCGTCAGCGTCCCCGGGAAACGGGCGATGACATTGCCGCTGTTGCCGCCGACCTTTTCGCCGGCGTCGTCGATCTCAACCTGCGCGCCCATCTCTTCGCAGTACTTCTTTATGCGTTCCGCCACGTCGCGCTCTTTGCGCGAGTGACTGTCTATCTGCACCAGTTCCAATAACAGGTTTTTGATACGATCCTGATTAATCATCGTTCCTCCGGAATGCCGTGAATCGCAAGCAGTAAATCGTAAATGGAAATGTTTGAACGAATCTATTTACCATTCGCGATTTACGATTTACAAGTTCGCGCGCCATTCTTCGCCCTGACGAGTAGCCTCATCGAGTGCGCGCTGAACCTCCATATGTATCTTTTTGAGCTCTTCGTCGTCGGCGTTAGGCGAGATGAAAATGGGGGGAGCAATAATCACCTTTGCCCGCGTGAACGGTTTGGGAATCTGGGTTCGATCCCAGCTCTTGCGAATCTCCCAGAAGTTGTGGGCCGTTTGCGTGAAGGGCAGGATCGGAAAGCCAGTCTTCCTGGCCACCAGCAGGTTTCCCATCTTTGCCTGATGCCGCGGTCCTTTCGGCCCGTCAATCGCGAATCCGACGGGGCAGCCTGAGCGCATCAGGCGCACCATCTCAACCAGGGCGCCTCTGGCGCCGCGCGTCGATGAGCCGCGCACCGCACCATACCCGAACCGCTTGATGAAGCGCGCAATGTATTCGCCATCGAAACTCTGAGAAGTCAGAATCACAATCCCACGCCGCTGCCAGAAGTAGGTGCCCACGAAAATCTGGTTGTGCCAGAACGTGTAGATCGGAAGCTTATCGTTGCGCATCGCGGCTTCCCAGTTTTCCCAGCCTTCAACCTCGAACCTGATGGTCTTGCCGATTAACTTGATGATGGCAAAGAAAACCAGATCGGCGGCCCGGATCAGAAAACGCTCTTTGAACGAATAGTGTGAAAGATCGGCGAACGTGTACGCGCGAGCTACGCTGGATGCGGCTCGCTTGTCTTTCTTTCCCGCGACTGTCGGTGAAGTGCCCGGCATTAATAGATAGGCGGCTCGTCTTCGGGTCGTGTCTTCCAACGCCGATGAATCCAAAGCCACTGATCGGGATAACGACGAATGTAATCTTCGACGACTCGTGTATATTCCTGAGTCAAGCGTCGCACGTCCTCGGCTTCTTCGCCGGTGCGGTCGATCCGGAGCGGCTCGTCGGCGATCAGAATGAATCGCTTTCGTTGTTCGTCCCACGGCGCGAAGAGCGGCAGAACTTCGGCGCCGGTACGCAACGCCAGCTTGGCGACAATGAAGGTGGTCGAGGCTGGCCGTCCGAAAAAATCGACGAAAATACCCTCCCGGTCCATGGTGTTGAGGTCGACGAGGATGCCCAGGGTTCCTTTATCCCGCAGAATCTGCAGCATCTCGCGCGCGGCCGAGGTCTTGTCAATGGTCCGATTGCCAAGGCTGCGGCGGGCGCGATCGACCATGGCTTCTATTTTTGGATTATCGATGCGGCGCACGAGAAAACTGAAAGGATATCCAAATAGCGAAGGCCCGAAACTGCAAAGTTCCCAAGCCCCGAGGTGGCCGGTGAAAAGAATCACTCCGGTTCCTTTCTCGGTAGCCGCTCGCAGACGATCGAGACCTACGCATTCGATCAGGTTTTTCAGGCCCGCACTTTTGCTCTTGGTAAAGCGGCTGAATATGGGCAGCAGGCGCCCCAGATTCTCGAACGTACCTAACAACAACCGGCGGCGTTCCGCGTCAGATAGATTCGGAAACGCGAGCTGCAGATTGCGTTCGCCAACCCGTCGCAGCTTAGGGAACCAGAACCCAACACGGGCGATGACGCGCGCCAGAGCTATTCCGGCGCGTACCGGGAAGACGCGGAAAAAACCGAGCACCGCGCACGCCAGCCAGTACTCGACGTTGATTTGAAGAGTCCCTTTTTTGGACATCGGAAAAGACGCGTAGTGTAGCGTATCGAACAAACAAAGTCCGCGCTACCATTTGGGTTTCGGCCTCTTTATATTAGACTCGTGGCGGTTAACGCTTCCCGACGTCAGCAATCAATGGCTCAGAAAACAAATCCTCTCTATCAATTCACCCGGTTTGCGCTGATGGGGATTCCGCAGGACGCCGTCTGCTCAGTCGACGTTACCAACCAGTGCAACCTGCGCTGTCATCATTGCTACTTCTTCGAGCACGAGCAGCCGGAGAATCTCGCGGTCGAGCGCTGGCGTGGTTTCTTTGACAAGATGAAGAGCGAGGGCTTCCCGTTCTTCTCGTGCAGTTGGGTGGGCGGCGAGCCGCTCATGCGGCAGGAAATCGTCGAGATGGGCTCGAAATATTTCCGGCGCAACATGGTCGTCACCAACGGCACGATCAGAATTCCCGACTGGCCGCACGTTAACTTCAAGGTTTCGGTCGATGGCAAAGAAGAGCGGCACGATCGCCTGCGCGGCGCGAAGACCTATCAAAGGATCAAGCGGCATATTCACGATGCTGCGGAACGCGGATTGAGAATCGGCATTACCACGGTCCTGACGCGCGAGAACGAAAGCGAGCTGGAAGAGTTCGTCGAAGAATGGCGACACGAACCCATCAACGGCGGCATCATCATCGAGTTTTACACCTACATGCACGGCCAGCCGGAAGCAGACAAGCTGTGGCTCAATTATGAAGAGCGCGACCGAGTCATCGATCGTATCCTGGCGATCAAGGAGAAATACCCAAAGCTGATCGAGATGACGACGCACGCGCTGGAGCTGTTCCGGTCCGAAAACTGCCGCGCGGTCACGGACAATTGTCTGGCCGCGACGAAGATGGCTTCCTGGGATGTCAGCGGCAACCGGAAAGAGAAATGTATTCTGGGGCCAAAAGCTGATTGTGATCGCTGTGGTTGCGCGGTGCCCTTCTGGCTGCATTCATTCGACAACCTGGATCGCGAAACCATGGGCAAAATGTTCGGCTCGGCCGCCGCGAAATATTCACCCCTGGTCAAACCAGTCCGCATCGTGGGCCGCGCACTGACGCGCAAGAGGTCGGAGGTTAGAGGTTAGAGGCCAGCCGATCCAAAAACGCGATTCGTTGTCACCTGATATTGGTCCGTGGTCTCGGATTTCGTAAGAGGCTGGAGGCCAGCCAATTCAAAAACTCGCTTCGCTCTTATCGAAGACTTCCCGTGGGCCTGGCGGCTGTTCATTGCAGGATAAGGTTCGCAGCCGCAAGTCCAAGCGGTGAGATATATTCTCCACGCCTCAACCCTAAACCTTAACCTCTAAACTCTAGCCTCTGACCTCTTGCCCCGCCGAATCTTTCTCATTCGCTGGGCAGAAGTTTCGTCCCGGTGATATATTCCCGAACGCTTTGGCGCGGACTTTCGTATTACAGTGTCGGAAAGGCCCTCGGCTTAATCTCTCCGCGCCGATTTCGATTACATGCCCCTGACGCAACGCAATCCGGACGCAGTGACTTGCTCGATTTTGATCGTCGAAGGCAGCGACGACATTCGTGCGGGTTTGCGTGACGAGATTGAAAGGCTGGGGCACGAGGTCACCGTCGTAAGCGAACGCGCTGAAGCCCTGGCTTACGAGGGTCGCTTCGATTTGCTCGTCAGCGATTTAGTTGGCGACATTGATGCCGACGCCGAACTCGTCCGCTCATTCAAGCTGGCCGTCACCAGCCAGCCCGAGCGCCGCACAATTCCGGCTCTGCACGACATCATCGAACGAACCTTGTTGTTCAAGCTGCGTTGCATGGACGCGGTCGAAGATCTAAGTCGCGGCCGCGAGAAGATTGACCTCGAGTTGCCGAGCGATCTCACCTTGATGAATGCGGTGTTGGAATATTTACTCGGGCGCGTTGCCCGGCTTGGTCTGATTCAGCCGGAACAGTCGAATCTGTACGTGGCCCTTGATGAAGCTTTTGTGAATGCGGTCAAGCACGGCAACCGGCAGAATCCGGAAAAGCTGGTGCGCGTCACCGCCGAGCTTTCGGCGCGCGAAGCCATTTTCACGGTTGAGGACGAGGGAGATGGGTTTAACGTGCGCGAGATTCCCGACCCGTGCGATCCGGCGAACCTGTTCAAGTCAAACGGGCGCGGGGTGCTTTTGATTTACAACATCATGGATGAAGTCGAGTATAGCGAGCGCGGGAATAAGCTGAAAATGGTGGCGCGGTCAAAGCCGAAAGCAGTGCAAATTGAAAATTGAAAATTACAAATTTCAAATTGGGAGTTGCTGTAGCACTCTTGATCTGGTTGGGAGTTGCAGTAGCACGCTTGATCTAGTCTGTAGGCAAGAATAAACCGCCCTCCCGTTCCGACGAATTTTCAATTTGCATTTTGCATTTTTCACCTTTCAATGCTCTCTCTTCCCAGTCCTTCAAGACGCTTCCGCCAACAATATCTCTACTGGCTTCCTCCCGCATTCGTTGCCCTCGTTCTGACGCTCATCTATCTGAACCCATTCATAGGCGATTGGGATGCGCTGGATTACACGATCTTCTCGCTGCACGCGCGGCCATCTTCAATGGCCCTGGGTCGCTCGTTATTCACCATCTTCAACTTCGCATTATTCAAGTTTGCCCACGCTGTTTTCAGTGTCGAACCGCAGCACGCATACCTGCTCTTCAAGTACGCCGTCGTAATTGAAACTCCGCTGGCGGTAATCGTCTGTTGGATGTTGGCGCGCGATCTCACCGGCTCGGTTCACGCGGCGACGCTTTCCGCGCTAATGATCGCGTGCTCGCCGATTCTCGTCATCTACGGCGGTCAGGTGATGACGGAAATCCCCTCCGTGCTTTTCACGGCCCTCGCGTTGGTCGTTCATCTCCGCGGCATCAGTCAGAAGCGATGGCCTTTGATAATCGCCGGCGCGGCGCTGTTGGGTCTCGGTTTGAATCTCCGTGAGACGGTAGGCTTGTATGCACCCTGGCTCGTCTTAGCGCCGTTCATCGGTGGCTGGAGATTCGATCGTCGCACAATTGCCATCGTCGTCTCATCACTCGTCGTCTTCGCCATCGTCGCTTTCGGTCCATTCGCAATTTGGTACGAAGCCTCGCCGGTATTTCGCCTCGATTGGCACACCTGGCTCTCGTCGATGCAGGACGAAGCCCGGCGCCATCCGATATCGACGGCCAATCTGAAGCCCTTCCTGATCTACTTCATGATGTGCGCGCCGCTGGTCACGGTTGGTTTGCCGTTCGCGATGTGGAAGGAATGGCGCGAGCGCGGCTTTACGCTGACGCTGCTGGCCGCCCTGGTCGGCGTGCTGGCAACCGTGATGCTCTTCTTCAACTACAGCACGACGATCAACTGGCGATATTTTCTGACCGGACTACCGGCAATGGCGCCGCTGGCCGGAGATTTCTATGCGCGAATTCAAGCTCGCAGGTTCGGCGGCGAAAGGCGCGGCTTTGTTTCTGCGATTGTCGGCATCGCTCTAATCGGCGCGTTGATGGTCGTACTGGTCCCGCCCGCCGGCAACGAATACTTCAACCGCCTGGCGCAGGCAAAAACTTACGACGCGCGTTTGAAATTGATTCCGCGCGATGCGGTGGTGATTGCCGGAGCGCAGACTGTGGCCGTGCAGTATTGGCGCGGCATCGGTCTGGGCGAATGGGATTGGATTGGCGTCGGCGCCGGCTGGCCCGCGGGTCAGCTCGAATCAAAAATCGATGAGCACTTGAAAGCCGGTCGTCGCGTGTATCTCGACGCGGATCCGCGCTGGTGGCTGCCGTGCGATTGGCATCTCACAGAGGTAAGGGAACTCTCCCAAATCGAGACCCGCTTCCATTTCAAACAAGTCTCGCCGACGGTCTACGAAATCAAGCCTCTCGATGATCCGTCCGCCACTGATTCACCTCATCTGGAGAATCTGCTCCCAGAGCGGCGGCCGGAAGAAGTAAAGAAGTGCTTCAACTCAGGATGATCAGAACCGCGAGCGATAGCGAGCGGCCCGGCGCCCAAATCAACATGATCAGAACCGCGAGCGATAGCGAGCGGCTC
>JBIOZK010000151.1:0-16259 GCA_044870975.1 Pyrinomonadaceae bacterium | reverse complement strand
TGCCAACGCCGGGAGGTTTTGACGGAAGCCGCGACATGGGCCGCCACGCTTGGCACTGGACTGAGTGGGCGCTTTCTGACATGTCGGCTCAATGACCAGGTAGCCGTGCTGACTTCGGTTCTTACTGCTATTGTGTCGGGTTGAATTTCACGCTTTCAGCGTGAGGACGAAATCTTTCGGGTGCGTGATCCGTGGACGTTGTCCACGGCTATTTAATTTCACGCCTGCGGCGTGATTGGTCGATGGATCTTTGTCGAAGTGTCAGAACCGGGAGCGGTAGCGACCGGATCAAGTGCCCCTTTGAATCAAAGAGCGGTTTGCAATACACCAGAGACGTGGTTGCTGTCAGCGCGACGCGTTGATCCGGTCGCTACCGCTCCCGGTTCTGACACTAGGCGCCCGCTTTTGCGTTCCACTTCGCCACGTCAACACCTTTGACGAGTAGCCAAACCGTCATCACCAGGCCGCCGGGAAACATCAACATGAGAAACACATCCGAAGCGTATTGTGGTGCGAGGATCATGGCGATGTTGCGCAAGACAAAACCCGCACCGCCGATGCCCATCAGCAGGCCCAGAAACTTGGGAAGATACGACGACTTCCAGATCAGGCAGGAGCGCACCAGCCAGGCCACCCCGTAGTAGCCGGTGAAGATCATGCCGGCATACCCGCAAAACTTCATCGATAGAAGCACCAGCGTGTTGAGCTGATCGGGAGAGAAAGTTTTAAGGTATGCCGCGTCCATAATCGTCGGCGCGAAGTAGAATAGTTCCGCGACGGCAAACAACGCGGTGGCCATTAGACCAAAGAACGCCGCCAGCAGGGACAGTTGGCGATTCACGGGCCTGAGCAGCGCGTACATGATCAGCGCCAGCGTCACGTCGCAGAAAGATTCGATCATAAAAGTCGCGAACCCAATGCGATAAAGCAGGTTGTGATTGGCGATATTCGCGACTGTAGCGGCCGCATCGCCGGAGACGATTAGCTTTGCCGGCACATAAGCCTCGCCGATTCCGCCCGCCACCATCGAGATGAGGAAAAGCAATCCGGCAGCGCGGGCGTATTTCTGGACATTCATGTCGCGTCCTCCGTAAATGTTTTGTCTAACAGTCGGTCCGGGTTTGCTGGGAAATAGAGGTGAGAGGTTAGAGGTTAGAGAGTGGGAAGTTGAGAGTAGCGAGCGGAGAGTTGAGTGAGTAGCGACTACCCATCCGTTATCCGCCGGCCTCAGAAGCATCAACCAAATTCGCAAACGGCATAGCTTAAAGCCTCTAGTGTCTAACTCCGAACTCTAACTCCCAACTCTTACTCCGAACTCTAACTCCCAGCTCTAACTCCCAGCCTCTAACTCCCAGCCTCTAAACATCTAGCCTTTAATATCGACCTACATTCGCCTCTAGCTTCTTGCCCCTAACATCGAAGCTCGAGTCTCTAGCCTCAAATCTCTGGTCTAATCTCTAACCTCTAACCTCTAACCTCTAACTTTAGTCCTTTAACCATCAACCAAATCGCCAACGCGACGTACGCGAATGCCAGGGGCATACCCATAAGCATCATTGGCGGCGTGGGATATGGGATGAACTGCGGCAGCGAAATGCCGGTGATTTGCATGAGTGCCGTCAGCATCGCCAATCCTGCGAGCACCTTTGGCACCAAGGCAGTCCGCCAAAGTGTCGCGAACAGAAGCCACATCCAACTCACCATTACCAGCAGGTGCGAGTAGTGCGCCCATTTCCAGCCCGAGCGCACGGCCAATCCAACCACATCAAAAGTCGCAATGTTCGCGGCGGCGGTTGCGTACTCGCGACTGAAGTTGAACATCGTCATGTAGCCGGCAATCTCGATGCATTGCAGCGCAAAGTTGGCAATCGCGAGCGCCATGATCCAGAGGCCGAGGGCGCGCGCGTGTTGCAGAAGGATGGGCCAGGCGGTTACGGCAATGGCAATCGTGAGTGCGCCACCAACAAACAACAGCATCACGGCGAGACGAATTCGCAACCCGCTGACTTCTGCGGCGGCGGCAAGGCTCCGCGACATGGCCAAAGGTTGCAGCAGCATGTAGGGCGTCATTAATCCGATGATCAAATGCGCCAGGAAGAGTACGCCTAAGCGCTTACCCGTGCTGGGGGAATTCATGGTGAGTCTCCTCTCGTGTTGAAGACTACGCTGATGAAGCCGGAGATGTTCGCAGGTTCAATTAAGAACGCGGCTCATTTTCTATCGGTATAAACCGGATCGAGGGTGCGGGTGGTGTGATCGGTAACGCTGCTCACCGGAGCGCCGAAGCCGTGCGAATGGGCTTCGAGCTCTTTGGTGATATGTGCGGTCGCTTCTGACGACTCAACTGATCTGGGTTGGCCGCGCTTGCGGCGGAACAGGCGCGAGATGAGAATGCCTTCGAGACCCACCAGCAGGAAGAAGCTAAGAAACGCGAAAGCGACTAACGGTCCGAAGTCGAAACCCAGAGCGGTTTTCATCACTCCCAGGAGAATGCTGATCGCCACCAGTCCCAGCACAAACAGACCAACCATGGCCGACATGATGAACGAGTCGTAGCGAATTTCTGTCGTCTTGGCGAGCGTGTCGGTCTTCTCGCTATTGACCTTAGCGCCGCAGTGATTGCAGTAGGTTAGATTTGCCGCAATGGCGACGCCGCAGGATGAGCAATACATTTGTTGGCTCCTTAAAGTCGATACGAAGCGCGCGATCAAGAAGTTCGGCGGGAAGAAGAAGTAGAGGTTAGAGGTTAGAGGTTAGAGGTTAGAGGTTAGAGGTTAGAGGTTAGATAGGGGCAAAAGTTCCCTTCTTGCGAGTACTATGACGAGTCAATTAGCAGCGGCAATTGCTAAACAACGATGTTCCAGACTACGCGCGACACTGCTCCTTTCTCTTACTAAACCCTAATATCTGATCTCTAAATTCTGATCTGGGCTGGCCTCTAAATCTGATCTCAAAGGTTAGAGACTAGAAGCGAGAGGCTAGTGGTTGGATAGGGGCAAAGTTCGCTGTTTCTGCCGAGCTCTCTGACGAGTCAGTCTGCAGGGGCAATTGCAAACAATCATTTTCCCGATTACGCCGACATCGCTCCTTTCAGTTCCAATCTCTAACTCCTGATCTCTAACCTCCGATTCCTAATATTTGCCTAACCTCTAATCTCTAACATCTGCTTGTCACGTGCGGACCCGCGAAATGAAATAGAGTCCGCCACACGCGAACATGACAATTGGTGTCCAGACGGCGGCAGGTGGCGGCAGCAGCGAGTGTTCGCCCAATTGTTGAAAGCCGCTGGAGATCAGCCAGAAAGCCAGGCTGACAACCACCGCCGAGCATAATGCGATGACTGTGCTCTTGCGGCCGAACTCAATCGCGAGCGGCATGCCTATCAAAGCCATCACCAGTACAGTGAATGGCGAGGAATACTTGCGCTGCAGCGCCACCGTCAACGCGGTGGTTTCGGCGCCACGAACTTTTAAGGCCTTGATGTAACTACGCAGTCCGTTTGAATCGAACTGCGACGGGCGATCGACGGTCGGCTTGAACGCCGAAGGTGGATCGACGGCGTTGATTCGCAATTGATCGGCGGCCTCGCGGACAACCTTCGGCTGATCGAGACTTAGCCATTGTGCTTTGGAGACCTCGAATTGATTTCCCGGAAGCCACTTCCCTTCCTCGCCGTTAATGACGCGGCGTAGCTGGATTTGCTCACCGTCGAATTCATAAATCGAAGGCTTCAGCAGCATCTGACGCCGGTCATCAAAATCGTAGGCGTAAATACGCGATCCATCTGCGCTCACCAGCCAGCGTCGATCGGCGCCGACGCTAAGTTGCGCGATGTTGCCGCGAATGCGGGCCCGCAAGGCGTCCTGGCGCACGTTTGATTGCGGCATGATGCGTTCCTGGATAAACCATGATCCGGCTGCTATCAGCATCGCAAAGACAAATCCCGGCACCATCAGACGGTAGACGCTCTGGCCGCTCGACCACCAGGCGACCGCTTCCTTGCGTTTCGCGATTAGCGCATAAGTCATCAATGCTGCTACCAGAACGCTGCCCGGAAACAACTCGACGCTGATGAGCGGCAGTAAATAGAAGAGATACTCGGCAACTATGCGGGTTGGCGCCCGATTGGCCGAGATAAATTTCCACAGCTCGAAGGTCGTGAAGACATCGAAGATCAGAACCAGCGCCACAAAGCCGAACACGAAGCTCAACGTCATGGTTCGCACCACGCCCATGTCGAGCAACGTCGGAAAGTTGGCGATGGCGAAGCGAAATTTGCGCCGGCCGTTTGCGGTGACGCGCGATCCATCGACTACCGTCGCGGGCCGAGATGGCCCGCGTCGCCGGCGCAGCGACCAGCTGAAATGTCTGTCGCGCCACAGCAAAGTCAGCAAGCCCACGATTAAGATCGCTGCGGTGGCGAACCAGGCTCCTACCCATGGCGGCACTGTCCCGGCACGTGCCGCCTGATCGCCGCCGAGCGTTAGCAAGTAGTAGCCGATGAGAATTGCCAACGAAACCAGGACGCCGAAGCCTCGACTGCCGCGCCGCATGCGCAACGCGAGCGCTGATCCGAACAGGGCAAACACAAACGGAGTCAGCGCGAACGCGAGCCGCTTGTGAAAGATGATGGCCGCATCCTTGTGCTCAGCTCCTGTCGTCTTGTTGAGGCGATCCCAGAGCGTGGTGAAACTCATCTCGTCGGGATTTTGATCAGGCTTCTGCAATCGGGCAATCAAATCAGCCCGCCCGGTCTGAAATGTATATCTCAAATTCTCCAGCCGATCGACGGCGTAAGACTGATCCTTCGCGCCCGGCGCGGGAATCTTCGTCCTGACGACGTCCTGTAATACCAGTTCGGATTTTTCAGCCGATGAATCTATGCGACCGGCGCGCGCGGTAATCAACTGGGTCGCGTGATCCTGATCCTGCGTCTGAATAAAGACCCGCCCCCACTGGCCATGTTCCTTGTCTCCGTCGCGAACGTAAATCACATATCCGGGAAAATCATTGGTGAAAGTGCGAGGTTCAACCGGCGAATCGAGTTTGTAGAGAGCACTGCGCAAAGCGACCGTGCGAAACTGCTGTTGCGACCGGGGGGCCTCAACCAGGTTGAGATAGGTCGCGGCGCCGGTGGCGATTAATCCGATGATCAGCGCCGGCCAAAGCGTGCGCCAGGTGCTGATGCCGGCGGCCCGCATCGCCACGATCTCACTGTCGCTGCTCATGCGTCCCAGCCCGATGATCGTCCCGCACAGGACTGCCATTGGCAGGGTAAAGACCAGTACCGCCGGCAGCACGGACAAGGCCAATCCGTACACGAACTGCGCCGGCATGACGCCGCGAAAGACGGTCTCGAAATACCGCCCGATTTGTTGCACGAACAGGATCGCGGTCAACAGCAGCAGCGCGGCGACCCCATAGGGAAAGATTGTCTTAAGGACATAACGCTCGATCAATCTTCGTTTGGCCATATCGAAAATTAGCGGTTCGCAGCCACCAGCGTCCGCGGGCGTCTTTCGATGGCCCGCGTGATCAAGCGATGAGTGAGGTCGCCAATTTCAGTGGATTGACGATCGGTTAGATTATGCTGACTTACAAACTTTGCCGGTGATAGTTGATGTGATGCGCGAATGATCTCGATGACATCCGGCGCCAATATCGAAGCGTTTAAGGGACCGCAATTCTTACAGTATGGTCTTAACCCGACATCAACTACAGCCGTGGCGCCGAGCGAGACTCCGCATTCTGCGCAGGCGCGCAAATCGGGAAACAACCCGGCCAGCCGCAAGAGCCAAATTTCAAAGTAACGCATGAGCGCGCGTTCAGCTCCGCCTTCTTGCGCCAACACTTCGACGCACGCAGTCAGCATTCGAAACAAACGTTCATCTGTTTCATGAGGCGGAGCGAATTCGGCGACCATCTCACCCATATAGGCCAGCAACTCAGCGCTCTCGAAATTCGAAGAAAGATTAAAGTTAGACTTGAGGATTTCGGCGGCAGACATCGTCACCAGATCCCGGTTCTCTCTTTCGTGAAATGAGAGTTTGATCAGGGTGAAAGGTTCGAGGGCCGCGCCAAAACGGCTCTTCATGCGGCGCGCGCCTTTGGCTACTGCCCGCACGAGGCCGGAACTGCGAGTTAGACAAACGACGATGCGGTCGGATTCAGCGAGGTTGTAACTGCGCAGGACGATGGCATCGGTGGTCACTAAGCGCATGTGAATAACCGCCTAGCGCAGAGGAAGAAAATAAAGAATCCAGCCGAGAATGAAAGCTACCACCAGGAACTCACCGAAAACTTTCAAGCCATAGATGAGTCGCTGACGTTCTGACCCTTTGGCGACGACGCCAAACACGACCGCGGTCAGGCAAGCGAAGAAGACCATCCAGAGTACGTGTCTCATGGCTTCCTCCCGGCGGCGATATCAAAGGCGTCCAACATTACGAGGTAATTCAGCAGCCCAGCGCACAGGAGGAAAGTGTTACCGTACTCGTAAGTGACCCGCTGCGCCTGCTCGACGAAACCACTACCCGTAAGCCAGCATCCGATGTAGAGCAAGCCGGCGCCAAAGTTGGCGCTCATCGGAAGCAATTGCAGGAGCGCGGCGAAGCCCTGATCGTTCGGTCCAATCCGAAACAGATGCCCGCCGATTGCCAGTCCGACAAAGAACATCACATAGACGGCGCCGCCCAATAACAACGCGCGCACGAACTTCCCCTGCAGTAAGTGTCCGAGACCCGGCACCGCCCATGCACCAAGCGCCAACAACCAGGCGCGTCCCGGTGCTTTGGCGACCGGTCGATTAATTTCTTTTGCTACCAAATCAAGCCTCAATTCAAAAGCAAATTTATCTCAAGTAAGTTCAGAGCCCCGTTTCCAGCTGCGTCATTCCACTTTAGCTGTCGGCTTTACCACTGCTGACAATCTAATAAAGGAGAAACTCAGACCGCAACCGATCAAACTCGGCCAGTGCCGGCTCCCATGATCTCTCTATCGCATCCAGGCTGGTCCCGGATTCGATCGCTTCCCTCACCTTGCTGGTCCCGGCAATCACGTCAAATGGGTTCTTATCATATTCGTACTCGTACGGCGGATCCTTCCAACGAAAATCGTCACGGTACATGTCGAACGCGGTCTTCACCACCGCTATTCCCGTAATTGCCGGTTTAAGGATCCTGCGGTCCGTGACGTGAATCTGCACGCCGCCGCACGCCTTGCCCGCATACTTCTGAAACGTCGGCACGAATACGCACGCCCGAAAATACACACCGGGCAGGTTCAGATCCTGCAAGGCGTCGGCATAATCTTCTGCATCAATGTACGGCGCGCCGACAAGTTCGAACGGACGCGTGGTTCCCCGTCCTTCCGACATCTGTGTGCCCTCAAGATGCACGCTGCCCGGAAAGACCGTAGCCGCGTCGAGCGTCGGCATGTTTGGCGAGGGCAATACCCACGGCCCGTCCGTCTGGTCATACCACAAATTGCGCGACCAGCCGGACATGGTGACCACTTGCAGATCACAGCCGATGCCAAATTGCTGATTGAACATCCCGGCGAGTTCGCCGGCGGTCATGCCATGCCTGGTCGCGATGGGAAATTGCCCGACGAACGAAGCAAACGCGGGGTCGAGTACGACGCCCTCGGTGGTAACTCCATTGATTGGGTTTGGCCGATCACAGACGATTACCTTCTTCCCAAACTTCTTTGCCGCGCGCATGCAATTCGCCATCGTGTAGACGAAAGTGTATATGCGCGTCCCGACGTCCTGAAGATCAAAAACGATGACATCGACGTCTCGCAGCATCTCTTCGGTCGGCTCACGAGTTTCGCTGTAAAGCGAATAGACCGGAAGTCCGGTCTTGCGATCAGTGGCGTGCGCGGTCTCAATCATATTGTCCTGCACGTCGCCCCGGATGCCGTGCTGAGGGCCAAACAAAGCCGTAACATTGACGTCCTTGTGCTCGTGGAACAGATCGGCGACATGCCGGAAGCCGTGATCGACCGAGGCCTGATTGCAAACCAACCCGACGCGGGCGCCCGCCAGCTTGGCAATCTGGTTTTCCAGAAGGTTCTCGACACCGAGCACGATGCGGGCACGCCCTTCGGGATCCAGCACTCGCCTGGTGCCGGCGGAGTGGACTGCCCGCACGTTGCCATTATGAGCGAGTGATTCACGGAGCGCGTCGAGGCGCAGACCCAACTCGTCCAGCACATGGGCCGCGGCCGATCGTTCTTCCCGCATCAGTCCCAGCAATAAATGTTCGGTGCCGACGTGACGATCCGAAAGCCGGTCGCTTTCCTCGTGCGCGTAGTGCAGTACGCGTTTTGATTCAGGGGCTAAAGGCAACTCGACGGCAACGTTGACTTTTTCATGTTGCGGAACGTGTCGCTCTAAGCGTGAACGCAGCATCTCAACAGATCCCTTTCCATTCGGCAGAAATTGTCCGAGCAACGCTTTGTCTTCACGGGCGATACCCAGCAGAAGGTGTTCCGGCTCGATGCTTTCCGTCCCGGCGAGCGAGGCTTCATATCGCGCAAAGAAGATTACGCGACGAGCCATTTCTGTGTATCGCTCAAACATGTCTGCTTAACCGCAGAGGACCGAGCCTCCGTTCACATTGAGAATCTCGCCATTTATATGACGCGCCCAGTCGGTGCAGAGAAAGACAATCGGCCACGCGATGTCTTCCGGAGTAGCGACCCGGTGGATCGGAATCCCATCCTCAATGGATTTTCGGAATCCGGGCTCGGCAAAAGCCTCAGCGCACATATCGGTATCGACCCAGCCGGGCGCCACTGAATTTACATTGATGCCAAACGGCCCGAGCTCGGCTGCCAACGATTTCGTGAACGAGATTTGTCCGCCTTTTGACGCAGCATAGTTTGAGACGTTCGCCTCGCCACGCTGTCCGGCCGTCGAACTAACGATAACGATGCGCCCGAAGCCCTGACCTTTCATGTGCGGGACAGCCGACCGGCAGGCTGACCATGTCCCCTTGAGATTTAGATCCATGGTGCGGTTCCAAACCTCTTCACTCATCTCATCTATCGCCGCGCCTTCCCAAATGCCGGCGTTGCAAACCAGGAAATCGACTCGATTAAATTTTCTGATTGTGGCATCAATCAATCTCTGAGCATCGCCTTTGAGCGAAACATCTGCTTTAACTGACAACGCGCCGACATTGTGAGTTTCAGCTTCAGCTACGACAGCCTTGGCGGCCTTCTCATCACGAACGTAATTCACGACGACATGGGCGCCCAGCTTCGCGAAGCACTCGACGGCAGCGCGTCCAATTCCGCGCGAGCCGCCGGTCACCACCGCGACGCGGCCGCTCAAGCTAATCGACTGCAGGAACGGAGCACTCGGCGCGTCAGGCATTCACCGTATCCTCGCGTTGAGATTCGGCACTGACTGCGAAGCTGCGCGCCTCTTCGATGAATCTCCCAAAGAGTGCCTGTGAGACAGGGTCGCGTTCCCACGCCAATTCCGGATGCCACTGCACTCCTATCACAAATCGATCGCTGCGCGGATCTTCGACTGCCTCTACCAACCCATCGGCAGCCCAGGCGGTGGCGACGAGTTCCCTTCCCAGCGTTTCAACCGCCTGATGGTGATGACTATTCACCGGCGCATTGTCCAGGCCGGCCAACTGCTGCAACATGCTTCCTTCCAGTATGCGCACCCGGTGCGAATGACGATCGCGCGGCTGTCCCTGCTCATGCTTGATTGCATCAGAAAGCTGACTGGGAATGTCCTGTATCAAGGTGCCGCCACGAAACACGTTGAGCGATTGAATTCCGAAGCAAATTGCGAACACGGGCATCGCCCGGCGTTCTGCTTCTTCCAGCGTCAAAAAATCTGTCTCATCCTTCTCAGGAACAACAAAACCCAGTTGCGGATGCGGGTCTTGTCCGTATCGAGCCGGGTCCACGTCTGAATCGCTGCCCGGCAGCAGCAAACCATCAATGCCTGACATCACCGCGCCTATGTATTCGCTGCTGGGAATGAGGGGCAAATGCACTGGCAGGCCGCCGGCTGCTTCGACGGCTTCGCTGTAATGCCGGCCCAAATAAAAGCGGTCTGTTGTTAATTCCAGCCGCATCGTGATGCCGATACGGGGTCTTCGATTAGGCGTCATGGGTCTTGGAAATCTACCGGACAAAAAACTCTCTTCGTAGCGGATATGATAGCGCAACTATTACGATTTCGAGTATCGCACAGTTTCCGACGGCTCGCTTGACTATTGTTTGCGCCAGTTCCTATAGTGACCACTTGCCGATGAAGCAGAAAAATTTACCGCGAGTGCGCAGCACGACGGTGTTGCTCGTGCGTCGCGACAACCGCGTCGCGATGGCCGGCGACGGCCAGGTCACGGTAGGCGAAACCGTGATGAAGGCCAGCGCAAAGAAGGTGCGGCGGCTTTACAATGACAAGATTCTGGCCGGGTTCGCAGGTGCGACCGGTGACGCGTTCTCGTTATTGACCCGCTTCGAGGGCAAGCTCGAGCAATATCACGGCAATCTCGATCGCGCGGCCATCGAATTGAGCAAGGAATGGCGCACGGACAAAATTCTCCGCCACCTGGAAGCGTTGCTGGTGGTGGCTGACGAGAAGACATCTTTCCTGCTGTCTGGTAATGGCGATGTGATTTCTCCGGACGACGGCGTGCTGGCTATCGGCTCAGGCGGCTCGTATGCCTTGGCGGCCGCTCGCGCCCTGATGAAGAACACTGAGATGCCCGCGCGTGAGATTGCGCTTGAAGCGATGCGCATCGCGGCTGACATTTGCATCTACAGTAACTCGAACATCATCGTTGAAGAGTTGTGACTACCAGAGATTTGACGTGAAGCGTTGGCGGTCGACAGTTGTGGTTGATTAGATGGTTATTTATCTCGCAGGCGAAACGGAAGAACCGGAAGTTCGGTTGGACGAACTGACACCGCGTCAGATTGTCGCTGAACTCGACAAGCACGTCGTCGGGCAGAAGGCCGCGAAGCGCGCAGTAGCTATCGCTTTGCGAAATCGTGTGCGGCGCAAGAAGCTCACCCCGGAACTCGCGGCCGATGTTATTCCGAAGAACATCATCATGATCGGATCGACCGGCGTTGGTAAGACGGAGATTGCTCGCCGGCTGGCCCGCATGTCGAACTCCCCTTTTCTGAAAGTGGAAGCCTCGAAGTTTACGGAGGTCGGATACGTCGGGCGTGACGTCGAAAGCATGATTCGCGACCTCACCGAGATTGCGGTCGAGATGACCCGCCAGGAGAAGATCGAAGAAATCAGCGACAAGGCAGAGCTGAATGTCGAGGAGCGCATCCTGGATCTGCTCCTGCCACCGCCGAAATCCTCTGCTTCAGTTTTTGATTTCGAATCCGGCGAAGCCCAGACGCCTGAGCTCGTTTCAGACAACGAACCCAGGGACGACAACTTTGCCCGAACGCGCGAGAAGCTCCGCACCCAGCTGCGTTCCGGCAAACTGGATAATCGGCTGGTGGAAATGGAGATTCGCGAAAAGAATTTCCCCACGATTGAACTGGCCGGACCGATGGGCGTCGAAGAGATGGGCATCAACATGAAGGACATGTTGGGCAATCTCTTCCAGGGCCGCACCAAGCGTCGCAAAATGCGCGTCGATGAAGCGATGGAGTATTTGATGGCCGAGGAAGAAGAGCGGCTGATCGACATGGACACCGTCGCCCGTGCATCTCTGGAGCGGGTGGAATCTTCCGGCATCATCTTTCTGGATGAAATAGACAAGATCGCCGGACGCGAGTCGGGTCACGGTCCGGACGTTTCGCGTGAGGGCGTCCAGCGCGACATCCTGCCGATTGTCGAAGGGACAACGGTCAACACCCGCTATGGCATGGTGCGCACCGACCACATTCTGTTCATTGCCGCCGGCGCGTTTCACGTCTCGAAACCGTCCGACATGATTCCGGAATTGCAGGGTCGATTCCCTATTCGTGTCGAGCTGGAGTCACTGACCATTGATGACTTCAAGCGGATATTGGTTGAGCCGAAGAATTCACTGGTAGTCCAGTACCGGGCACTGATGGAGACTGAAGGCGTGAAGCTTGAGTTTGCCGCGGACGCGATCGACGCCATCGCAAATTTTTCGGCGCAGGTAAACCAGCAGACGGAAGACATCGGCGCCCGTCGTCTGCACACAATCATGGAGCGCTTACTCGACGAGATCAGTTTCGAAGGTCCCGACTTGCAACCGAAGAACCAGATCATCGACGAGGCCTACGTGAATAAAATGCTCGCTGAGACAGTCAAGGATCAGGATCTGAGCCGCTACATTCTCTAATTAACCCTCAACACCATAGTGTCCGCGCCAATCGAAACCTCAAACAAAAGACCCAAGTCGGCGGCCCGTCACTTAATGTTATTGCTTGGTCTGTGCGTCTTGTCCCTGGCGCCGACGTGCGGCAAACGGCGCCCCCCTCTGCCGCCAGTCGAACGCGTGCCTCAGCGGACGGAAGAACTGACTGGAGTGCAGCGAGGCAATCAGGTCATCCTCACCTGGCCGGCGCCCCTTCGGAATGCCGGCTCAGGCAGTGTGCAAAGTATCCGCCGGGTTGACGTCTACCGCGTCGCGGAGAAACCAAATGCACCGCTGGCTCTCACCGAAGATCAATTTGCCGCAAAGGCGCTCCTGGTAGGCTCAGTCGGTTATGACGAGATTAGGAAGGGCGCTGCAAAGCTCGCTTATGTCGATACGCTGGAACTGGCCGGGCAACCGGCGCGGCTTCGCTATGCGGTCCGCTATGTTAATGCGGCCGGCCAGCGCGCGGCCTTCTCGAATTTCTTTTTGATGGAACCGGCGGCCAGGGTCGCCAAGCCGCCGACCGATGTGACGAAGCAGGAATCAGAAACGGCTGTGACTCTCTCATGGGTCGCGCCCACCGCGAATGTCGATGAATCCACGCCGGTCAACCTGCTCGGCTACAACATCTATCGCATCGATCCAGCCAAGGCGGAAGCCGAACCGAAGCCACTAAATAAGGAACCACTCACAGTCACGCACTACGAGGATAAGACTTTCAAGTTCGGCGAGAAATACAACTACTTCGTTCGTTCGGTATCACTCGGCACCGAAGCCAAGCCGGTCGAAAGCTTTGATTCGAATTCAATTGCCGCCGAACCGAAGGATATATATCCGCCGGCGCCTCCGAGTTTGGCTCAACCTACCTCAATCCCCGGAAGAATTGCTCTGTTCTGGGCCGCGAACTCTGAGCCCGACATTGCGGGGTACTTGTTGTATAGGTCAACAGATCCGAACGCAGCCAAGCCCTGGACCCTGCTCACCCCTGAGGTTTACACGAAGACGACGTTCCAGGACGCAAATGTCGAGACCGGAAAAACCTATTACTACTATGTGATTGCGGTCGATACGGCGGGAAACAAGAGCAACTTGTCGAATGTAGTATCTGAGACTGTTCCCTAATTCAGAACAAGAACCGACCGGGAGCGTTGAATAACTGATGGCCGCACCCCTCGTTGTTAAGAGGTGCGGCCATCTCTATGCCGTCTAGTATCGCGTCAAGCTAATATCGAACCAGGTCCAATATCACCCTGAGCACGTCTCCCAGAATTGCGTACTTACCATTTGAATAGGTACCGTACTGATTACGACCGTAGTATCCATCTTCATAGCCGCGACGGAATCCCTCACGGAAGTAATACTGGTACTCACCGATGTCGACGTAATAACCATCGTAACCGTAAGTCGCGTCCTGAAAGGCGTCGCAATTTTCCGGATCGAACTGCCAGCCATCCTGGCGGTCGGCCGACCCGGCACGGAAGCCTTCCTCGTACCCGTCGTTGATGGCGCGCTGGAGCATGTTAGCGCCGTACTGATTCAGGTTGTAGTACGAGCCATTGCGCGAGTAGCGATAGATTGGATCGCCGTAATCGTTGTAGTTGAACGACTGCAACCGTATCTGATCCTGCCGCAGACGCTCCCAATAGGCCTGCTGAAAGCGCCACTGATTGATTCGTCGTTGCTGCTGCAGATACTGCTGGCGCTGTTGCCACAGGCGCTGGCGCTCATTTTCGCGGCGCCGAAAATCATTCTGACGCTGACGCCATTGCTGCTCTTCCCTCTGCCGCCAGGCCGCGCGTTGCTGGTCAGAAAGCCGATTGTTGTTATCGCGACGCCAACGCTCATTATTGTTATTGCTCGCGCGACGCTGTTCTTCTTCGCGCTGCCGCTCCCCTTGGCGACGCTGGGTTTGCTGTTGCAGTTCCTGCTGGCGTCTCTGCTCTTCAAGCGTGCGGCGTTGATCGTCGGTGCGCCGCGGGTCATCGTTCCGGCGCCAATCACGGTTTCGTTGATCGGCCTGACGCCGCTGTTGCTCCTCGGCTTGTCGACGTTGCTGCTCCAGGGACCGCTGCTGATCCTGCTGCTGACGCTGCAATTCCCGCTGGCGTTGCAGTTCAGCCTGCCGTTCCTGATCGACGCGGCGACCGTCTTCCTGCCGCCGACGCTCGAGTTCAGCCCGGCGCTGTTGTTCATCCTGCTGACGCCGCTGCTCGAATTGCCTTTGCTGTTCGGCGCGTTGCTGGTCTTGCTGCTGTCTCTGCGCCTGACGTTGTTGTTCCCATTGCTGGCGTCGTTGCTGATCCTGAGCTTGCCGCTCAGCATTCCGCTGCTGTTGTTCTGCCTGACGCCGCTGCTGATCGTCGTTATTCCGTGGCGATTGGTTCTGAGACTGTGGCTGGTTATCGTTCTTTCGCTCGTGACGACCCCTCCGGTCATCCTGAGCGCTCACGAGGACGGCCGCGCCCAAGCCGAGCGACACAACCAATAAGAGGCGACCTATCAAATGATTCTTCATGGCTGATTCTCCTTCCGGGGAAGCTGAGGAGAGGTTGATTTCGCCCACGCAATTCGCAATCGCTGTTCCAACCACGACGAACTGCCCAATGAAGCGCGAATCTCGGTTCGGTTGGCGGACGGCTTAACCGATATCGTCAAAAGATCAACCGTATGAGGCACAAATTGAATAAATTCCGTCGCAGGCCTGCTGTAAATCCGATTCGCTTTCGCTTATATTGGACGTACAAACAATCAGGAGGCACTCATGAAGTTCTTTTTGGATACGGCGAATCTCGATGAGATTCGTCAGGCAGCCGCGCTGGGATTGTGCGATGGGGTGACGACCAATCCGACGCTGGTTTCGAAAGAGGGTGATGTCGATTTCAAACAACACATCGCCGAGATTTGCAAAATTGTCTCAGGCCCGGTTTCGGCGGAGGTCACCACGGACAAGCGCGATGAAATGCTGAGGCAGGGTCGCGAATACGTAAAGATAGCGCCCAACGTTGTGGTTAAGTGTCCGCTCACCCAGGAAGGATTAGAGGCTACGCGAATCCTCAACGACGAAGGCATCAAGGTTAATGTGACGCTTTGCTTCTCAGCAGCGCAGGCAGTTTGTGCGGCCAAGGCCGGCGCATCGTTCATCAGTCCGTTCCTGGGTCGGCTCGACGACATCGGCGACAATGGTTTACGGCTGCTGGAAGAGATCATCGAAATCTACGACAACTATGAATGGAAGACTGAGGTGTTGGCCGCGAGTCTGCGTCACCCGATTCACATCATCGAGGCGGCGCGGATGGGAGCCGACATCGCCACCATGCCCTACAAGGTCTTCCAGCAACTCCTCAAGCATCCGTTAACCGATAAGGGGCAGGACCAGTTCCTGGCCGACTGGAAGAAGACAGCGGCGGCGAAAGCGTGACGATGCCGGATTCATCGACATCGTCCGCGAAGTCGGATGAAGTCACGGTTATTGTCTCCAAGCACGACGGCTTTGAATATCGCCGCTGGCACGGAAAGCTCGCTGAAAAGAACGGTTCGCTGCTGGTGCTTCATGCGGAATTCGACGTAGCTGTCGCGCACTCTCTGCTGGGTGAGATCAAACGCGGCACGCGTCTGGTCGAATATTATTGGCTGGATCGCTGGTACAACGTCTTTCGGTTCCTCGATGAAAACGGCTGCACGCGACTCTACTATTGCAACATCAATAAGCCACCGTCGTTTGACGGTGAAGTTTTGAGTTATGTCGATCTGGATATCGATGTAATTGTGAAGCCGGACTATTCGTATGAAGTTGAGGACCTCGAAGAGTTTGCTTCGAATTCCGAACGCTACGGCTACACTGCGGAAGAGAAGACGAATGTCGAAAAGGCGCTCGAAGCGTTGATTGACATGATTCAATCGCGCCAGTTCCCTTTTGTGTCAGAAGCC
>JBIOZK010000150.1:0-10203 GCA_044870975.1 Pyrinomonadaceae bacterium | reverse complement strand
AGATGAACCTTTCCGTCAAAGACGTGAACGGCGCGCTGTTGATCGTTTCGCAATTTACTTTATATGGCGATGTGCGGCGTGGATTAAGACCCTCATGGATCGATGCTGCGCCGCCGGAAGTCGCGGCGCCCTTGTATGATTTCTTCGTGCGTCAGGCGCGGACCGTCGTCAGTCACGTCGCCACGGGAAAATTTCAGGCCATGATGCAGGTCGAGTTGATTAATGATGGACCGGTGACGATACTGCTCGACAGTAATAAGCTATTTTAGGAACGCACGCATCCGGCGTGCGGGTCGCGGGCAGCGCCCGCATTTAGGAGGATCGATTGGTAAACAGACTAGCTTTAATTTGTGGTACGGCGCTCTTGCTGGCGTTCACGGCCTGCACGGAATCAAATTCAAACGCACCCGCCAACAAAGCCGCGAATACCGGCGCGCCGGCCGGGACCGGGAACGTCAAGACCAGCGTCAAACCTGAAGCTGATGCAGAAGTTGCCGTCATCGACGCCGGCGACTACGGACGCATCGTCATCGAGCTTTATCCAAACATCGCGCCGCAACAGGTCGAGCGTTTTAAGAAGCTGATCAGCGAAAAGTTTTATGATGGCACGGCCATTCATCGCATCGATCCAAGCCTGGGGATCATTCAAGGCGGCGATCCGGTATCGAAGACCAACAACAAGTCCCTGTGGGGCACCGGCAGTTCTCCTTATCCCAACGTTAAGGCCGAATTCAGCGACATTCCTTACGAGCGTGGCACGTTAGGCGCTGCGCGCACCAACGACATCAACGGCGCGAATTGCCAATGGTTCATCACGCTCAAGCGTCAGCCCGCTTTCGACAAGAAGTACACTGTCTTCGGAAAAGTAATTGATGGGCTGAATAACGCCCAGGTGATCATGACTGCACCGACTGAGGCTGGCAGTGAACGGCCGGCGGATAAGGTTGTGATCAAGAGTGTGACCTTAGTGCCCCGGGCGAACTTCCCGTAACTCGGAGCGCCCGCATCCCTGCGGGCGGTTCGCGCGCATCCTGCGCGCACACTTGGGATATGCGACTCTCACGGCATAACGAACCAGCCCTGGGTTGGCACTCCCGCGGCTATCTCCCTCATTTTGACGGCGGCGAGCTAGCTCAATTCATCACGTTCCGTTTGCACGACTCGCTGCCAGGTGAAGTGCTGATTCGTTGGAAGGAAGAACTAAAGCTACAGCCAAGTGAGGCCGCCCAAACATTGATGCGGAAGCGCGTTGAAGTCTATCTCGATCAATGCCACGGAGCGTGTTACCTGCGGAATCAGGATGTGGCTCACATGGCTCAGCACGCGCTCCTTTTTCATGATCAAGTTAAGTACCGGCTCAGCGCCTGGGTAATTATGCCGAATCATGTGCACTTGCTATGCACGCCTTTGTCGGGTCACTCGCTCGCCGACATCATGCATTCAATCAAATCATTTACTTCGAGTGAGGCGAACAAGATGCTGAACCGGAAGGGAAGATTTTGGCAGAAGGAGTATTTCGATCGGTACATCCGGAACGCAAGGCAGTTCGTCAGGACGGTCGCCTACATTGAGAATAATCCGGTGAAGGCGAACCTTTGTGATAAGCCGGAGGATTGGCCGTTTAGTAGTGCGGCGAGTCGGAAAACATAACCGCGCAGGCAGAGATGCCTGCGAACCGCCCGCAAGGATGCGGGCGTTCCTACAGCTTCGGAAACAAAATCGGCAGCGCGACTTCGGCGGTGAACATGCAACGCGCGTTATGCCCGCACAACGGCACGACCACGACCTGGTGTTGCGCCTTGTATTTGGCTTTCACGTAGGCGGCGAACGCCTGGCCGCGGGCGAGGCGCGTCGGTCCCTGGGCCATTGCCGGGCAGGACGAATCGAATCCCGCCAGCGGCAAAATATCCAACTCACCCAGCAGATAGGTCACCGGCCGCGAGGCCAACTGCTTCTTCAATTGATCGTCAGGAATCTTGGCGGTGTAACCGGTCCGGTTCTTCAGGCCGTAAGGCCAGGTGTCGTAAGTCGTGCAGTTGCGCGCGTCCCCAAACCCACGCAATTCATTGTTGGCTCCGCCCGGACGTTCGGCATCGAGATAGGAATAACTCGAAGGATTAGAGACGACATAAGTGATTGGCACGGCGATGGACTCGTGCACCTGATTTCCCATTTCGTAACGCGTAACGAATTGGCCCCCCGCGGAATGACCTGAGATAACGATCGCCTTCAAGTTGGGAAAGTTAGCTTTGTTCGCGAGAGTGCGGACAATGGCGTCCATGAAATCATATGAGGTCAGCTTGGGATCGTTCGTGGCGATTCCACCTGATCGCCAACTGTCGCCGCCGCACGGCCAGTTCACTTCGTTCGGCGCCAGCGTGTCACGGCAACCGGTGCCATTGTTCGAAGCCATGCGCGGCGAGATCACCATCGTGTCGTTGAAGGCATTCGCCAGAAAGGTCGCCGCCAGGCTGGTGCGGAAGTAATTGTCAGCGTCGCGCCCCTGGCCGTGAATGACGATCAGCGCGCGCACAATCTGTTCGTTCTTTTTATCCAGCGGATAGGTGCTGTAGACCAGCGAGCGCGATTGACCGCTGAGACTTACCCATCGCGTGCATTCGTCAGATGCTTTGGTGCACGGTTCCGCAGCGTAAACGGGAATGAAGACGAATAGAGTGCTCAGGAGAAGGAATATTCGCATGGCGCGGGAGAATATAGCGTGAGGAATGATTCGCGCAAGAGGGTAGCGCAAATTGTTAATTTGCGTATGTCTCCGGCGAAAGAAGCACCCGCAAATTAACAATTTGCGCCACCACAGACCTAGATCGTATCGTCCCGCGTCTTGGACTGCTCTTCCAGTTCGTACCTGTCGCGATCGCGGCGTTCGATCTTGTCGAGAAAATCCAACTCTTCATTGTCTTCGAAGCTGACGCCGATTGCCTGCGCGTTTTCTTCGACATTTGATTGGTCCGGAGTAGGACTGTCACCGCCCACGACTTCTGAACCTGCGGCATTAACGTCTTCCCAGTCGGCGTCGAGATCGCCGCCGGCGTCTGCCGGTGAGGCAGCGTTATTGCGCAGACGCTGCGCCAGTAAGTCGGGATCTTTCGGCGCGTGCGCAATCTCTTCTTCCATGAACTCTTCGATTTCAGGATCCGGGACGAACTCGGGATTGTTACTTAGATAATTAAATGCTTCGGGCTGTTTCTTCGGCATGATGGCTTCTCCTCCAAATGGAGTTCGGTTACAGGCGCGTTCGAGGCCGTCGCGCTCGCATCAATTCAAATCAAAGGGAATCGTTATCCCGACTATAACAAATGCGTAGATCGCCAGCAACAAGTGTGCAAAGCGCAAAGTTCGGCTTGCTTGACGATTGCAGATCGCGCTTCTAAACTTGAATTTGCTCAACCACCACGATCGTATTTACCCAAAGAAGCTGCAGCTTCTTTTGACGTTCAATTGCGCGCGCCGTACCAGCGCCGGAGCTTCAGACACGAGGTCAAAGACACTTAATCATGCCGCATAATCTTTTCAATTCTCTACAAACTTTCAAAGCAAATGCCGACTCGACCGGCCAATTCTATTCGCTGCCCCAACTAGAGAAAGAAGGCGTCGGAAAGATTTCCCGTCTGCCGGTGAGCATTCGGATTGTGCTTGAATCCGTCCTGCGAAATTTCGATGGTTCCAGGATTACGGAAGAAGACGTGCGCGCGATTGCCAATTGGCAACCGAATGCTGAACGTACAGAAGAAGTTCCGTTTACGGTCGCGCGTGTATTGCTCCAGGACTTTACCGGCGTGCCGCTTCTGGTTGATCTTGCGGCAATGCGATCGGCGGTGGTGCGCTTGAATAAGAATCCCGGCGTCATCGAACCTCTCGTGCCGGTCGATCTGGTGATCGATCACTCGGTGCAGGTCGATTTCTCAGCGACCTCTGACGCGTTTCGCAAGAACATGGAGATGGAGTTCAAGCGAAACAACTCGCGCTATCAATTTTTGAAGTGGGGCATGCAAGCCTTCGATGGCTTTCGCGTCATTCCACCGGGCATCGGCATTTGTCATCAGGTGAATCTCGAATATCTCGCGAAGTGCATGTGGGAAAAGAACGGCGTCTACTATCCGGACAGCCTGGTAGGGACTGATTCGCACACGACCATGGTCAATGGCCTGAGCGTGGTCGGCTGGGGCGTCGGCGGAATTGAGGCTGAAGCCGCAATGCTGGGCCAGCCGGTCTACTTTCTGACGCCGGACGTTGTCGGCGTGCACATGAATGGCCGCTTGCGTGAAGGAGTAACTGCGACTGATTTAGTTTTGGCAGTAACTGAACTGCTTCGCAAGACGAAGGTCGTCGGCAAGTTCGTCGAGTTTCATGGCGAAGGAGCCGCCTCTTTATCGGTTACCGATCGCGCGACGATCGCGAACATGTCGCCGGAATACGGCGCGACGATGGGATATTTTCCGCCGGACGAAGAAACATGTGCGTACCTGAAAGCGACTGGTCGCGAGGACGCGCAGGTCGAAGCAGTCTGCAATTACTTCAAAGCCCAGGGTCTTTTCGGCATGCCGGGGAAGGGCGATATCGATTACACGACCGTCCTGGAACTCGATCTCGACACGATAGTTCCCAGCGTGGCTGGTCCCAAGCGGCCGCAAGATCGCATTGCGCTCCCTGATCTCAAGAACACTTTTATCAACCTGCTCCAACAGGACTCGAAGAGTGGTGGTTACGGCAAACCCTACAACGAACTCGACGTTCGTTACGCGGCAGACATCGGCGCCGGACAACATGCGCTCGCGATGGTTGCCGGAGGTGGTGAACAACAGGGTACGACCGCGCCGCTGCCTTCGGCGAATCACATAACGACAAAGGACACGAGCGTGTGGACCGAAACCGAGATGATGAACAACCGGCCCACACCCGATCGTGTTGTCGAGGTGCTGCCGGAAGAGTTTCCGAAAGCGCACGTCGATCTCGGTCATGGCGATGTCTTGATCGCCGCGATTACTTCATGCACTAACACTTCAAATCCGAGCGTGATGCTGGCGGCGGGATTGCTGGCAAAGAAAGCAGTCGAACGCGGTTTGAAGGTGCGGCCGACGGTGAAAACTTCACTGGCCCCAGGGTCGCGCGTGGTCACCGATTACCTCGAAAAGACCGGGTTACAGCCTTATCTCAATCAACTCGGCTTCAATCTTGTCGGCTACGGCTGCACGACGTGCATCGGTAATTCAGGTCCGCTCGATCCGACGATTGAAGAGATGGTGAACGATCACGATTTGATCGCCGCCAGCGTGCTCTCAGGCAATCGCAACTTCGAAGCGCGCGTGCATCAGAGCATCAAGGCGAACTTCCTGATGAGCCCGCCATTGGTCGTGGCGTTCGCGTTGGCGGGAACGGTCGAGAAGGATCTTTCGAAAGATCCCCTGGGACAGAATGACCAAGGCGAGGATGTTTATCTAAAGGACATCTGGCCAACGATGGAAGAGATTGGCGGTGTCATGAGCGATGCCCTCGATGCTGACACGTTCCGCAGCCTGTACGGCAACTTTGCCGACCAGAATCCGATGTGGAATACGATTCCGACGACACCGGGTTTGACTTATCAGTGGGACGCGAACTCGACGTATATCCAGGAGCCGCCATTCTTCGAAGGCTTTGGCGCCGAAGCGGGCGAGATGGCCAACATCGAGGCTGCGCGGCCGTTGGCCATCTTCGGAGACTCAGTCACGACCGATCACATCAGCCCGGCCGGCGCGATTAAAGCGACATCACCCGCCGGCGTTTATCTCCAACAGAAGCGCGTCGACGTTGCCGACTTCAATAGTTACGGCTCGCGCCGCGGCAATCATGAAGTGATGATGCGCGGCACATTCGCAAACGTCCGCATCAAGAACCTGATGGTGCCGGGAACGGAAGGCGGCGTCACCCTACATCAACCCGCCGGCGAGCGCATGAGCATTTACGATGCTTCGATGAAGTACCAAAGTGAAGGCACGCCGCTCGTCGTTATCGCCGGTCAGGAATATGGCACCGGTTCGTCACGCGACTGGGCCGCAAAGGGCACGCGGTTGTTGGGCATCAAAGCGGTCGTTGCCGAGAGCTTCGAACGCATCCACCGCAGCAACCTGGTGGGCATGGGCGTGCTGCCATGCCAATTCAAAGAAGGCACGAACGCCGCTAGTTTGAATCTGGACGGCACTGAAACTTTCGACATCACCGGTCTGGTTCCTTCTGATCACCACTCCGACGGTGCGGGTAACAAGTTTGAGGTGACCCCGCGCCAGGACGTCACGTTGACGATTCACCGCGCTGATGGCTCGAGCGATGAAGTCCCGCTGACGCTACGCATCGACACACCGATCGAGATCGATTACTACCTGCACGGTGGGATTTTGCCTTATGTGTTGCGGCAGTTGTTGGCTGGGACGACTGGATTCTAAAAGATAGCGATTGCCGTATGCCGTTTCTCAAATGAGAGTCATCGACCGCTTGTCGTAGACGTTCTTCTCCGCCATAGATATCATTAACAACATGAAGCTTCGCCTAATCGTCGAAAAAGATCCTGAGACAGGCCGCTACTCCTCGGTCTTTCCTGAACTCCCGGGGTGCGCGTCTGCGGGCGACACTCAGGAAGAGGCCATCGCGAACGCGAGAGAAGCGCTCGAGCTTTGGTTTGAACCAATCGAGATACCTTTAGACGAATCGGGCAGATTGGTCGAAGTCACGCTCTAACGCGGCAGCGTTATCCAATCACAACGATATTGACCCGCAATTAAAGACGGGCAAGTCAAGTTCTGGTTGCGCTTTATTCCTTAAGCCTGAGGCGCCTTTGGTTTTCGCGTGGGCTTTTTGTATTCGGTCGTTTTCTTTCGCCCTACGCGTTGGAACTCGTTTGAGTCCTTTCCGAATTGCGCACCAACCGAGTCACGCATGCCGACGATGCCATTGTGAAATGCCCAGGCGCTGGCCACTGCGTCGTCGCGTTTAGCTTTGGCGGTGGCGTCCGCTTGAACTGACGCCGCTGCCTTGTTATCCGAGTCGGTTTGTAAGGCCGTCAACGCTTCCTTCGTATAAGCCTGGTTCGCGGGCGCGTACGTCGGGATGTCGGCAAGCGCCGTCAGACTTTCGCGATCCGCAGCCAGGATTGATGGAGCGATTGGCTTGCTATTGTTTGCTATAGAGAATTCTCCTGTGAGTTGAGATTGCTCTCAGCAATGAGCCGAAGAGTACAAACTGGGCGCATGATAGACCCCTTCGCGGTCTCCTGCAATAGAAATTGCCGAAATACTTAGGCTTTATTAGCTACTGGGTTAAGCGACGCCCGTCGTCGTCGTTCCGATGGCTGGCGATGACGCCGCGACACGTGGCGCGGTAGCTGCGACGTCCGGCGCGGGCGTCGCGATATGCGGCGTAGGTGCCACGATGCACGTCCATTCGACGATGGCGGATCGCGATGCCCACGCGATGCCGAGCGATTAGACGACGAAGGCTGGTGCGAGAACCGCAACGCGCATCGTGATAGCGACGACAAATCGCGAAGGGACGAAGATCCTCTGAATGGGTGGCGCGGATTATGTCGCCCCTTCAGGGCTCAGTTGATTTGGTTGATGTGATCCAGGGGCGTTGCCCCTGGCTATTACATTTCACGCTTTCAGCGTGACGATCACGCCCTCCCTGACGGTCGGGCTACTGCACCGGTTCATCGTTCCGGCGACTGCACGCACTGAAACACCCTTGTCCTCACTTGCGTATGATCGCGCTGGACGCATTGCTCTAATCGATTACTGATCGCGACTCGCCTTAACCACGAAAGGACGCCTTATGTCTAAGCGAACTGCCACTCTGGTTTTGATTGCTGGTCTGCTGTCGATTGTTTCACTCGGGGTCGTTGTGTCCACCCGCACCGCCGGCGCGCAAGGCCAAGCTGATAAACCAATCGAACAGACACGCAAGAACATTCAGGTACTCAAGGGATTGAAAGAGTCGGAGCTTTATCGCACGATGAATTTCATGGCCGTGTCAGTCGGCGAGGAGTGCGACTTTTGCCACGTGGTCAAGGGCAGGGATCCTAAGAACGGGCAAAGGATTTGGGAGTGGGAGAGCGATGAGAAGCCTGAGAAACAGGCTGGCCGCCGCATGTTGCAGATGGTCCTGCTAATCAATGGATCGAACAAAGTCGATTTCACTCAGAACTCGGTCACATGCTTCACCTGTCATCGCGGTCAAAAAACAACGGTGGGTTTGCCGCCGATGCCTCTGGCCAAGTCAGGGCACGAGGGCCTTTTGCAAAAGCCCACCACTCCACCGGCGCCCCCGGCCCATCCATCCGTTGAGGAGATTTTCGCTCGCTACCTGCAAGCCATCGGTGGCACCAATGCCAGCAATGTGAAGACACTTTTCATGAAGGGAACGCGGGTGGCATCGCAGAACCGGAACGTGCCTAACGAGATTACTTTGTCGTTCCCGGACAAGTTGCTGGTCCTGACGCCGACGCCACAGGGTTCGGTCAGGCAGATTCTGTCCGGAAATAATGGCTGGGTTTTGAGTGGTGCTAATTTGCGAACACTGAGTTCGACTGAAGTGTCGGACGCCAGGCGCAGCCTTCAGGCACTCTTCGGCATCATCAAGGTGGCGCCCTCGCCGGGGATGCAGTTCGCCGGCGTGGAAAAGATCGACGGCCGTGACATGTGGGTGGTTGCTAAATCAACACCGGAGAGGATGGTGAGCTACGACTTCGATGCGGAAACCGGTCTCTTGCGCCGAACGAGAACCGTCAATCACCTTTCCGCGCTGCCGATACCTGAGCAAGTTGACTTTGAGGACTATCGTGACGTGGACGGCGTGAAATTGCCGTTCATCATTCGCAGCTCAGCGATTGATACCTACGACAGCTGGACGCGGACCTTTACCGAAATCAAGCGGAATCTGCCGGTGGATAACTCGTTATTTGCAGAGCCGGTGGTGCCGAAATAGACGCGTCGTATTTGGAGTGCGCCGACTCGTCGGCGCTTTGGACAGTTGGCAGAAAAGCGGTGACAAGTCACCGCACTCCAAATGGGTTCAGCGTTCCAACGCCTGCCTATCCCATCCGCCCAGACTCGCCCCCGCTGCGTATGTGCTCTCACAGAAATCCATCAACGCATCTCCCGGTGAAGACGACTGCCGCACCGCGTCGTAGGGCAAGAAGAATTCACTCACGTCCTTAGAATAGAAAGCCGCTTCGGGTTTTACCCTGGCGTCGCCAAATCCTTTCGGTTCGGGTGCGGCGTAGGCGTAGAACGCAGCTTCAAAGCCGTTGCCGCCGGGCCAGAAGCCGTGGCTGATCACTTCATGTGAATAAGCTTCAACCGTGATTTTGTCAGCGCCTTCGCGTGGCGGCGCGACCCGGCCGGAGAACCGGGTGACGGCGTGATCGAAGCTGCCCCACCAAAAATGGACGGGGCTGACCTTGCCGACGAAGCGCGCGCGGAATTGTTTGAAGACGTCGTCGACGGAAACGAGCGCGCGCCAAAATCGATTCGCATAATCGGCGTCGTACGATTTGTGGGTCTGATCCTGCTCGAAGGGGATTGCTGCGCGCACGGCTGAGAATGGCGAAGGCACTTCGACCGGCGTCGTCCAAATCTTCACGTTGATTCCCAAACCATCCAGGGTGGCCATCAGCTCCTGGTAGAAGTCGGCGACCGATTGCGCGCGCAGGTCGAGCGCCGTCAAAGCTCCGTCGCTGCAATCAACGCGCAGTTTGTGATCGATGAAATCGAAATAGATTTCGAAGATGCGATCCTGATAGGGCATCGGCGAGGTAGTTAGACCACGCGCGGTGACATACAGCGGCACGTTCCACCAGTGATTGATGAGGGGCGTTTGTTTCAGCCGAATCTTGCCGACCACCTGCGTCCACAGGTGGAGCGTCGCAAGTGTGTCGTGCCATTCTTCGAGGACGAGTTCGGGCCAGGAAAAGCTCTTCATTTGTTCACTAGAGGTAAACGAAATGTTTTGCCTCACAAATACATGATCTTTGATTCGAGAATATTCCGGGGCGACGATTCTCGCAAGGATTGTGCCCGTCAACCCAATCTACCTCCGAGGCCGAGTCCGGAGTAAGAAGGAGCGAAACGATGAAGAAGAGTTTTTTTCTTTGGTTTTTGGGAGTTGCAGCCGTGTCGGTATTTTTTCTCTTCCCGTCTACTAATCTAAGTGGGC
>JBIOZK010000149.1:0-17224 GCA_044870975.1 Pyrinomonadaceae bacterium | reverse complement strand
CATTCGCTGGATTCAATTCAAGCGACCGCTCGTAATTCTTGACGGCCAATTCTTTGTCGCCCTTTATCATGTAGGCCTCGGCAAGACTGTCATAGGCGTTCGCGGATTGGGGATATGATTCAACATTAAGCTTAAAGATTTCAATGGCCTGTTCCAAACGCTTCATCTCCCGCAAGCGGTATCCGAGGTTATTAATTGAACGCTCAGTGTTGACGTATGCGTTAGTTGGATCAGCTTTGAAGGCCCGGTACAGTTTGACCGTCGACGGTACGTCATTCGCTGCCAGCGCCTCCATCAACAGATCTGCCAGTTCTTTCTTTGGGACATAGTTGAGAATCGTCCTCATCACCGGATCAGAGTTGGTGCGGTAATCTTCAGAGGTGAGTTCGACGAAGATGTGGGGACCCGTCCACTGACGGGTGATCCGCGAATCCAGGTCCTGCCACCAGAGAGTTGAAACGCGCACTACGATTTGACTGTTCGGAAGCTCAATGCTCACCGCGTCGCCGTAGAAATTAGGATTTCCGGCCGTCGGCTCGCCGACGAAAATCGTATTTGTATATTTTTCTAAATCATTGACCAGATTTTGGGCCGCGGAAAAAGTGCGACGACCGATGATGGTAAAAAGTTTTCCGCGCTGATCAATCTGGTTCGATTTGATGATGCCCAGCAGCAGTGGTTTATTCAGGTAATTGTTTCCGCCGGTGTTCCAACGCAGGTCAAGCACAAAGCGGTCAACCGGGTGCGTATCAACAAACGCGAATACACGCCTGGCAAAATCGGCGACCGTTTCGTTATCTTTGTTTGACACGTCGTTATACTGCACATAAACGGTTCGGGAATCTGCGAGGTATTCAAACCAAAAATAGTTTTCGGGGCTTTTTAGCCATAAGGCATTGGGGGATGACGCTCCGCGAGCGTCAATCCAGCCTGGCAGTTTGGAAAATCGCTGACCCAGGGCCCAGTTGTCATTAGCCGGTCTTTGCGAGTTGACAGGCTTTAGCTCAACCGTCTGTCGTTTTCCTTGTCGCTCGATTACAAACCGGGCATTTGTCATATCGTCAATCAATCCGACGGCGTTCAATATTTCAGGGGTGGTTAAGAGCAGCGGAACTCTCTCTTTGATGGTCATTTCGTTATCACGAAAAACCAAATCCTTCACGGCATTTATTGCCTCTGCCGCTGACGCGTTGCCGATCCTAACCACTCTCCCGCCAACGACATTTGCGTATTGAGGATCTGCCGCGTAAACAAACAAACCGTCTTTAAAGAGGTAGAGATTGATCGGATAATAGCGGAACCCGACTTTGGAACCGTAGAAAAAACCCTGAACGCCCGTATGACCGTCTCTGACCATTGCGACGATGCGGGCCAACTCAACGATAATCTGATGCCGCGCAAGTGAGGGAATGCGTTCGTCGAGGTTCTTCACCGCTTCGTTGAACTGCTCACGAGTCATCGTGTGAAAGAGGTTCTTGTGTCGCTTAGGCATCTCCTGGGCCATGACCCGCAAATCTTCGCGCCACTTCTCGGCGTCGGTTTGACTGACTTGATCGACTCTGCTTTCGGCGCGCGCGGGCGGGTAGACTCCTAAAACAAGGATGAAGCTGATGGCGCCAAGTAAATTCTTACTGATTCTGAACATAGTCTTGCCTCCGTAATCGTTTTTTCGAACGATTATCGCTAAAGCTTAGGATGTTTTGCGTTTACTGCCCGATGGGTGCGAGCCGCACACTGCCGTTCACGTCCCTGATTGATATCGGAGCGCCGCCCGCGCCGACGCGAGCATAGAAGATTTCTCGCGGCTTTTTCTCTAACACTATCGTCTTAGGCACTTCCGAATTCACTGAGCCATTAAACCCAACGACTCGAACATCAGCGTCTAAGTTGTCCGGCAAGCGAAACTCGATCGCGCCGTTGATGTCGCTTGCTTTAATGCCGCGCGCCCCGATCTTGTTCAGGGTCATGATTAAGCTTCCGTTGATGCTTGACGCCTCGGCATAATCGGCGGCTTTTGCTACCTTTACTGCCCCATTAATCCGCGCCAGACGCACCGTGCCCTCAACTTCGCCGATGTTGACGCGAGCATTAATTTTTTGCACCACCAGGTTGACTGCGCGCGGCAATTTGAGCCAGACACGATGCCGCACCTTTGCCGGCTCCTGACTCAAATCGCGCTCGCCGCGAATAGCGAGACCGGTTGCGGTGTGTTCGATATTAATTGGGCGCGAGCCAAAATCCTCCCGGCGGCGTGCCGAACGAACAATGTAAACTTCAGCCCGGTCGGTGTCGCTGGTTTCAATATCAACCGTACCGTAAATGGTATCCACCTCGACGGTCGCGCCGGACGAAAGCTGGAAACTCCGGCGAAGTTCATCGCGTTCGGGGAGATCTCCTTCGCTTTGAGCGCCGCCGGTAATTTGCACGCCGATCAAGAAGCTCATTAAGACAACCGATTTGATTAATGTTTTGTTAATCATCTGATTTCACCTCTCGTGTTTCATCGCTCACATTTTTCCATAGCGCTCGTGACGATTCTGCCGAGCCGGACTCGGCCGTCGAACGAATCCATTTCAATGCGCGCTCCGCCGTCTCCGAGGCGGACGATGCCGCGCCGGTTTGTTTTCCCCGACATTTGAGAATCAGGCTGCAATTTGAAGTCGGTTTCGACCTGACCGCCATATGATGACAACGTAGCGGTAAAGCCAACGTCGCCAGTCACTAGCATCGAAACCGCGCCGGACAGAGTTTTCAGCCGATAATGGCTCGCGCGATTAAGCATGCCAATAGAATCGGCTTTGCCGTTCGACGTCGAAACATCAATGTCGCCGGTCACGCCGAGCAGCCGAATCTGGCTGCTCGTGTCGCGTATTTCAACACCACCATCGACGCATTGAACCAGCACTTTGCCGTTGATCGCCGCGATTCTGACTGAGCCTTCAACGCGGCGCACCTCGATGTTTCCGTTCGTGGTGGTGACATCAACAAATCCTTTTACGTCCGCGAGTTTTATGTTTCCGCTTTCACTTTTCGCCGCCAAATCGCCGGTGACATTCTCCGCTGAAATTTCGCCGCTGCCAGTCTGCGCGTTGACTGCACCCGCATGGCGAATGAGAATCTCACCTCTGTCTGTTTTCATATTCACTACGCCTTCCACGTCTGAGACGGCAAGGTCGTGGCCGACTGTGGAAATCGCTTCGAGTTCCACATAGCGCGGCAGCTTTACTTCCAATCTAATTTTTCCTGGTGAGTCGCTTTTATCAGGCTTAGTGATAACGAGGATGGTATTGGAGACAGGCAAATTGTCGCTGATGCTGACCGGAACACTCTGCGCTCGGCTCACGTCTGTTGCGAAGGCCTCAATCGTCTCGCCCTCCCATCCCGTAATCGTGATGCTGCCGTAATCATTACGGACGACGACCTTGCTGCCGCGAACGATTTTCTTTTCCTGTGCGACGATGGGGACGCCAAACAGCGCCAGATAAAAGGCCGCAAGCATCACTATCAATAAACATTTTTTGAATCTCGCGTTCATAGCCCAGCCTAGCCGCGACCAAAAAGTCTCCGAGTATTCGATTTTTCTGCGGCGCCAAAAACTTGAGACCTGCAACCAGATAGTCGACGGCATTTCACGTCTATCTGCTCGCCATATCTCTCAACAACTCGATTTTTTTCGCGTAAGCCGCGGTCATATACTGCACGGCAGCCACGTCGCTCGGCTGTTGCCTCACTGCTTGTTGCGTCGCGTGAATCGTCCGGTCAACATCGGCAAGCGATTTTTCAAACTGTGAAAGCACATCAGGCGACAGGCGCGGCCGCCGTTCGATATCGCGAGACAAGGTCGCTAGCGCCTTTAGATATTGTCGCCGGGCTTTTTCTACTGCCTCAACGGCTGTCGGCTTAAGTGCTGCGCTCGCTGAAAATGAGTTTTGCGGCGCGCGCTTAACCGGAACTGAGCGAGGTGCATCTTGTCTCCGCTGATCATCCCCGCGACCTTCGGCGATTAGAATCGGAGGCTGGGGAGCGTCACCTTTTTGAGCAGCTGGTTCGGGCTGTGAACTGTTCCCAGCAGTCTGGAATTTTATTACGCCGATTACCACTCCGAGCGTAATTAACAAAGCCAGCGCGACGGCTCCATAAGCCGAGTTGAAAGACGATATTCCGAAGGTGGCTGCTAGGCGCTCACCAAGGCCCTGGTTACCCGAAGCGCGGTTACGATCGATTTCTTCTATGGCCGCCCGTACTCCAACCCACAGCGCGGGAGTTGCCTCCAGACTCGTAAAATACCGGAAATATGTTTGCCGCTCGCGTTTGAGGTCTTCGTAATGATCAGCACACTCCGCGCAGACATTAATGTGCGACGACGCTTGAGCGGTTTGCCTTTCATTCAGTTCGTCTTCGACGTATTCATCGAGCATCGTCCGGCATTCTTCACAACTCATCACTCGTCTCCAGATACGGGCGAATAAGTTTTCGCATGACTGCTTTCGCCCGGTGTAAATCAGTTTTAAGTTTTGGAATTGAAACACCTGTTATTTCCGCAATCTCCTCATAACTCATTTGGCGCAGCATTTTGAGCGTGAAAACCATTCGCTTATCATCATCCAGTTGTCTGAGCGCGTCGCTGATCACGCAATTCAGTTCGGTATTTAATAGCTGTCTATCAGCCAACATCTCGTTTTTCCCCGCGACGATTACAGAGTCATTAATCTCAATTCTCTGACCTTCTCGACGAGCAGCGCGGAGCGCGTTGTACGCCAGATTCTTGGCAATCCCACAAAGCCAGGTCGCCAGTTTCGTTTCGTCTTTCAGGGTATTGATAGCTTTATATGCTTGCAGAAACGTCTCTTGCGTGAGTTCTTCGGCTAAGCCGGGCTCGCCGACTATTCCGTAGAGAAATCTCAACACCAAACGGTGATGCTGTTCGAAAACCAAGCTAAAAGCCGTGCCGTCGCCGCGCTTGATTCGGGCGATCAGATTTTCGGCATCATCCATCAACACAGGCACCGGTAGCTGAAGAAAACTCGCCGCCATCAAGAACCTCTTAAGAGTGTATAGGTTTGAACTCGGATTTCTGCTTCGAATCTCATGCAGTTGATTCGCTCCGTTAGCTGTCAATTAGTAACATCACGGGCCAAAAGGTTTCAGGAACGCGGTTGAATTCTCAGAAATATTTCTGCTTGATTCCGGCGACACGGGTTCGACTCCCGTACCGGACGCCACTTCTTTCAACGCGCACCTCTGACGTTTTGTCCGGTTGCCGGCTGTGAGCCCGACGTTTTGTCAGGCCGGCGATGTAGGCTGACATTTTGTCGCGCATATTTCTCAAATTGACAAATCTTTTGCCTAACAATTCTATAGACTTTTTAATGCTCAATATCGTACGCTTCCATTGGTCGCGCATGCGCCCCCGCCTCTGCAATGCTCGGCTAGCCGCACCCGACGTGGCTCCCCTTTCTGATTGCTAACTGGCCAATCGGCCCACTACCCAGCTAACGAAATTCAGAGTAGCCTGTCGCCAATCTCCCGGCTGTTCCCACCCAGATGTGACGCGCATGAAGACAACTATCAAGACGGCTCAGACCGCGGTAATACTTGCCGCGGTTCTTCTATCAGCGGCTTTATTCGCAGGCTCTTTCTACGTCCGCGCATTGCGTGTGCTGGCGCTATTGCCTCTGGCCGGCTGTCCGGCCGTCTTTCTCTGGTCTCAATCCAGGGAAAAGGCCGCCAAAGACAAACTCGAACTTGATCGTTTGTCCGGCGAATTAAGCGCATCCGAACAACGGTTTAGGGCAACCTTTGATCATGCTGCGGGCATGGGCCTGACGAACAACAAGGGCGAGTGGGTTCGCGTCAACAAATCGTTAGCTGATTTGTTGGGTCAGTCCGAACCCGAGTTGCTCCAGACCACGCTCAGCTCTCTTAGCCATCCGGAAGATCGCGAATGGCTGCAGGAGCAACTGACCAATCTTATTCGCGGATCGATTGCCTCAGTTCAATTGGAACAAAGGTTCGTGCGTCCAGACGCCGAAGTTGTTTGGGTTGTACTGAGCGTAACCAAGGTGGCGGAAGGCGGCAACAAATCGGCGAAGCTAATTCTGCAAATGCAGGATATTACCGACCGCAAGAGCGTCGAAGAGCGATTGCTCCATGAAGCGTTGCACGATGCGCTAACCGGATTACCGAACCGCGCGCTTTACATGGATCACCTGCGAAAGGCCGTGGCCCGTTGGAAACGACGATCTCAGGGCGCCTTTGCCGTTCTGTTCATGGACCTCGACGGTTTCAAGAGCATCAATGACACCCTGGGACATCTGGCCGGCGATCAATTGCTGGTCGAGTTTACGCAGAGGCTGATTGCAAACGTGCGTCCCGGCGACACCTTTGCTCGCATGGGTGGTGACGAATTCAGTATCCTTCTGGATGACCTGAATGATCTCAACGACGCCATCATTGCAGTCAAACGATTACAGCAAACCCTCAAGGAACCTTTTCATGTTTCCGGCCGCGAACTGTTCGTGACTTCGAGCATTGGCGTGGCGCTCAGCACGCCGGAGTTTATCGATCCGGATGAGATTCTTCGGCATGCAGACGCAGCCATGTATCGCGCCAAGAAATACGGCAAGGGGCGTTACGAGGTTTTTGATCAAACAACCAGCAAACGGCTCGAGCGCCAATCACAGATTGAAACCGACCTGAGCCGGGCCGTGGAACGCGCGGAACTCTTCCTGGAATATCAACCGATCGTGGTACTGGAAACGGGCAAGATTGCCGGGTTCGAAGCGCTGTTACGCTGGCAGCATCCCACCCTGGGGATGATTGCGCCACCTGATTTCATCACGGTCGCCGAGGCGACCGGCGCCATCGTGCCGATTGGCGAATGGGTGCTGGAAGAAAGCTGCCGGCAGACGCGCGAATGGCAGAAGAGTTGTCCTCAGTCGCCTCCGCTCTACATCAGCGTCAATCTTTCCGTAAAGCAATTCACCCAACCAAATCTGGTGGAGCAAGTAGCAATCGCGCTGCACAACGGAGGCCTCGATCCCTCGAGTCTCAAGCTGGAAATTACTGAGAGTATGTTGATGAATGCCGAATCGGCCATTCGCATGCTCAGTCAATTGAATGCCCTCGGTGTCGGCATTAGCATCGATGACTTTGGCACCGGATATTCATCGCTGAGTTATTTGCACCGGCTGCCGTTCAGCAACCTGAAAATCGACCGTTCCTTCGTGAACTCAATGAGTGGCAACAAAGAGAGTTTTGAGATCGTGCGCACGATCATAACCCTGGCTCAGAGTCTTAATCTCACGATTGTCGCTGAAGGTATCGAAACGAACGAGCAGTTGGAGATGCTCCGCGATTTGAATTGCGAATACGGGCAGGGTCACTTCTTCTCAAAGGCGCTAACGGTCGAATGGGCCGCCAGTCTTTTCTTTGCCAATGCGAATATTGCGTTCGATATGCAGTCAATTCGCCGATCGATGCCGGCGCCGGCGTCGCTGCTCACCCAGTAAGTCAAAACGATCGCGAGCCTTCAAGTACCAGGCGATTGGTTCTCCCGGGCCGCCGCTAGTAACGCCTATCTCAAGCGGCCGCTTTAATAGCCGGTGGCAATCTCACTACCTCGACTGAGCATTTCGCGTGCGACACAATTGCCTGGGAGACTGAGCCCAACAGCAAGCGTTCCCAAACTGGATAACCGTGAGAACCAACCACGATCAAATCCGGCTGCCAGGCTTCAGCTTCCTCGAGCAGAACGCCCCTGGCAGAACCCAGTACCGCCTTGCCTTCAACCTTCAGCGAGTCGCCGACACGAAGCGCCAGACGTTTGACCGCAGCCTCAACAATCGCATCTGACTGAGTGCTGATTGCACTATCCAATCGTTCATAATAGTCAGCCGGTAAGGCCCAGATTTCGGTACTCGGCGCCAAAGGCATCTCAAACGCGTGCACGATGCGAACTTCGGTACCTTTCGGCCACGTTCGCTGTGCCACTTCAGCCAGTGCGGCGTCGCTGTAAGGCGAGCCATCAATCCCAATTAGTATTTTCATGACGTGCACTCCGTTTCCATCATGCGACTCACGGTTTGACCGCGACCTTAAGCACCCCGCCCGCTCGACTCCCGAATAATTCATAAGCGTCGGCGATCTTATCGAGTGAAAAAGTATGCGTTAGTAATGGCGCAAGATCGACGCGTCCGCTGCGCACAACCTCCATCAATCGACGCATCCGCTCCTTACCGCCGGGACAGAGAGTGGTAACGATCCGGTGATCGCCGATGCCGGCTGCGAACGATTCATACGGTATCTGAAGTTTTCCCGAATAAACCCCGAGGCTCGACAGTGTGCCTCCCGGTCGCAGGCAACGCAGCGCACTTTCGAAGGTCTGTTGCGTACCGAGTGCTTCGATCGCCACGTCAACTCCGCCGCCGGTAAGCTTCTGCACCTCGGCAATCACATCCAAGTTGCGATAATCGAGCGTCACGTCTGCACCCATTCGTTTCGACATGGCGAGCCGATTGTCATCGCCGTCGACGCCGATTATCAGCGTCGCTCCCATTAATTTCGCGCCAGCCGTTGCGCACAAACCGATGGGTCCCTGCGCAAACACCACCACTGCATCGCCAATGCGAATGTTGGCCGACTCAGCTCCGCTGAAACCTGTAGAGGCGATGTCGGCCAGCAACACGACCTGCTCATCCGACAAGTCATCAGGGATTTTTGCAAGGTTTGCCTGGGCATTTGGCACCAGCAGATACTCCGCCTGGGCTCCATTGATTGTATTGCCGAAGCGCCAGCCGCCAATCGCCTCATAGCCTGCCCCATGGCCGCATTGCGAAAGATGGCCGGACAAGCACGCGCGGCATTGGCCGCAAGGCGTAATCGCACCAACCAGCACGCGCTCGCCAATCGCGTAACCAGTCACACCCGGGCCCAACTCTTCGATCACTCCCACCGGTTCATGACCGATGATAAGTCCCTGCCGGACCGGATATTCGCCGCGCAGGATATGCAGATCAGTCCCACAGATCGTTGTCAGCGTTACCCGAATTACGGCCTCGCCAACACCGGCGCGCGGGCGCGGTACTTCTTCCACCCGGATATCATCTTTGCCGTGAAAGACATTGGCTTTCATGATTCCCATCCTTTCGCCGGATCACAGCACGCGCTCGCGCGCCTGTCGATGCTTGTCCCACGGATCAGCCGGAAGGTAATCAGAGAAGACAGTGCCATTCTCGGCGTGTGTGAGTCGCACGATTTCCGGCTGGGTGCTGGTCTCGAATTCGACTACGCTACCGCTGAAAATTATTTGTCCGTGCGACAAAACCAGAACGCGACTGGGCGGCAGCTGTTCACCATCCACCTCTTCGATGACAATTTCTCCGTCAGACTTGATCGCCCGATGGGTCGCCAGATAAGGAATCTCGTCCAACTTCTTCGTTACATAGATTGACGACATGCCGTAGACGTCACGCGCCCGAATAATGAGGTCGAGCACCTGCGCCGCGGTCAGCGGATCGAGGCCGGCAGCCGGTTCGTCAAACAGCATGATTGACGGCCAGCCGACGAGTGCGCGGGCAATCTCCAAACGTCGGCGCATCCCGCCGGACAATTCGAACGGCAGCTTCTGCGCGGCCTGATACAGTCCGACGAATTTCAAAACCTCTGTGACTTGCCGGCCCACTTCGACTTCGTCTACACCATGTTCGACCAGACGGAACGCGACGTTCTCGTAGACCGACATCCCGGTAAAAAGCGAATCATCCTGGAACACGATTCCCATGCGCTCGCCACGCAGCTTCAATAACTCAGATTCATCGAGCGGCCCAACATCACGACCTTCGATCAGCACCTGCCCGCTGTCGGGAGGATCGAGGGCAATCGCGAGGCGCATCAAAACCGACTTGCCTGAACCGGACTCGCCGGTAAGGAAGAGCATCTCGCCGCGTTCGAGCTTGAAGTTGACGTCCGAGAGCACCCGCCGTTCATCGAAACTCACCGATACGTTCCGAAATTCTATTGCTGGTACATCGTTGTTAGTTTCCATGGCCGTTCCTCTTCGCTTGTGTTTTACGCCGGCGAACAACTTCGACTGAGCAGTGCGCCCGCGCTGCGACCGCCGCGGCCGTGGTGCCCAGCACAAATCGTTCGAATCGATTGGTGATGCCGGTGGCGCCGACGAATACACAGTCAGCGCGCCAATCTTCCGCCAGTTCCACCAGGACCTTTTTTGGATCGCCTTTCAAGACCTCGCCTTTCGCGCTCAAGCCAGCCTTCTCAAGCTGCGCGACTGCCGCTTTTACAATGTGCGTTAAGTGCTCATGCTCTTCGCGGTTTAGTGAATCAATCGAATCGCGCAACGGCGGCGCCATCCCGCCGATGTAGGTCAATTCGAGCGGCTGACTGACCATCACCAGTCTGACTTCGCTCTTCTCCGGCCACGTGCGCGACGCGATCTCTTTCAGAGCTTCATCCGCACCGCGTGAACCGTCATGGGCCAGCAGCAGGCGCACCGGGAAGTCCGGCTCGTCGAGCTTTCCGCGCGCAACCCGAACTGAACAGCGCGCTTCGTTCAGCAGCCACTGAGAAATACTCCCGAGAAACAAACGACCTAACGCTGTCCGGCCGTGCGAACCGACTACGATCAAATCGGCTTTCCACTCTTCCGCTCGCGAAAACAACTCCCAATTCGGCGAGCCCCAAACCGATTCGTGCTTCACCGTCCAGCGCGGAAAGTTCGCCTGGAATCGCGCTGCCGCTTTCGCCGCCATATTGTCGGCATCTTTCACGACTTGCGAATTGGCCATGTACTTTCGTTCCAAACCGAGCGGGCCTTTCGCAGTGGCCGCCATCTCCAGGATCTCGGCTGAAGACGGGGGCGGCGGCGGCAACCAAATCTCGGCTACGGACAAGACCAGCGCTGCTCCGGTCTCCGGCAAACCTGCGTGAATCAGATCATCCAAAGCCGCCTCAGCGCAACGCGAACCATCGTAGGCAATCAACAATTTCATGACGCACCTCCCGCGGAAATCACGGATGAAAAGGGGCAAGCTTTATACCGATTGAAAAGACTGGAGATTGTGAGGAATGGTCACGAAGGTCTGCGGAAAACTCCACAAATCTGGCCCCAAAATTCTCTACGTCTCGGGCTCCGATTAGTGCGCGCACAAGTCTGGCTATTGCCGGAACCGAAGTGTCCTCTGTGCCTCACGAATTTTTACGGCCAGCTCGCGATCTGTTGAGCGGCGGTCGTGGCTGCGAGGAGCATGATGAGGATTGCGGCTGCCCAGAAGTATTCGATTCTGATCTTTTCGATCATGGCTTTTCTCCGTGATGAAGCCAGGGTTATTTGAGTTTCGCCCATGCTGATTCAATCTTCTCCGCCACGCGCGCCTGGCGGCCACGAGTGAGTCATCTTTGTAAATCGCCATCTAGCAGGTCCTCTCGTTGGTAAATAGCGAGCGCGCTGAACGTGCTGAACCATCACCAACTTTGCACTTCAGTGGCTGGATCGAATGCAGAAGATTCGCCTTCGCAAACCGCTCGCTATCGGCGACCCGTCATCTGTTCCTCGTGCTCTCACTAGAGCAGCCCGCCGCCGCGTACGCCTTCGTAGCTTCGTCCAGTTCTTGCTGCGCGGTTGCCAGGTTCGCGTTCGCCTCTCGCAAGGTGACTTTTGCGGTTGCCATCCGCTGTTGATTTGCTGATAAGTCCGCATACAACTTGTTCTCATTTGCTCTCACATAGGCGAGCCGCTTGGCAGCGGTATCAATTCGATGCGTGACATTTGCACAGTTGTCGGCTGCGAATGCGCCGGGAGATCGTTCTTCACACTTTGCGCGGTCGCGCTGCGCCTCGCCGATATCTCTCTCCGCAAGTTCCCTACTCTTGTCATTTGCGATTAGGTCACCGCGCAGTTTCGTGACTGTCGACTGGTATAAGGTGTAGTTCTTATCAATCGACTGCGACTGTAGGAGAACCGCTTGGTATGCACGCGTGGCATCATCGACACGCTTCTTTAGATCGGCACAGTTCGGGTTTTGGGCGCGGGTGACAAATACAACCAGGCCCAAAACGACAAAAAGAGTTGCCAACAGAATCATGGCCGCCAGGACCTGGCGAATATTATGGGTTTCAGTTTTGCTCAGCTTCCGAATATTTGCTGGACTGCTTGTCATTACTTCTCCTCTTAGCTCGGCGCTTAGTTGTACGTAAAGGTTAGTGCGCGAATGCCTCACGCTCGTCTTCGCATTCATCGCAATAGAATTGACTCTCAAGTCCCATCTCCATCGCCGCCAGCGCGTCATGAAAGCTCATATCGTCAACGAAGTAGAGATCGCCGCACGCGCGGCAGACCAGCTCAGCCTGATTGGGACCTTTCTGTAGATGGGTTGGGCCCATGACATGCCCGGGCTGTGCCTCGGGATTCAATCTGGACAATGCCATTTGACGCCTCCTGGTTAGAGAACTTGGGAAGCTAATTAAAAGAACTGCTGATACAGCGGCCCGCATTTATCCGCCGCGAACCAAAAAAAAGGGCACGCCCCGACAAAGCGGGTCGCGCCCTCAAAAAGAATTGCTGTCCTTCTAACGCGGTCCTTCCCCGGCGGCTTACGTCGCCTCTCGCTTATTCCATCGGAAATCAGACTCAGGGCGCAGGACAGCAAACTTTCAAAGATCAGATGAGTTCATCAATAACGATCGCAATGAACGTGCCAGCAAACGGAGCTTAAAAATTCCCGCCCTTAATGATGCGGGGAAATTTACCCGGCGAGCGTTTCCACTATTCATGGGAAAGTTCACGCAAGCTTATCAATCGAGAAGGCTGCCTTCATCGCGCATTGCAGCGCCAGGATCCGGCGCCGGACGCGTAGCCACAAAGTGGCCCATTCAGTATCCTGACCTGTGCCGCCGACCCGCTCAGAACGATGTTCGCATCGAGCTGCGCCGTGGAATCATCAACCGCACCTTGATAGTTAACCCACTGGTGCAAGCCCAGATCATAAACGCTAAGCCAGTTGATTCCCGTGGCCAGTGCCAGTTGGTCGTTCACCTGGGCAACGTGATTGATTACGCGCGATCGCGTGATCGAAGCGAACGCCTGCCCGGGCTGCGAGACTTCATAATTCAGCCGCCACGCCTGATTCGGATTCTGGCCCGTATACATCGTCGAGTCGTACACCAACAACCCGCCGAACGCATACATCAGCGCCATCGTGTTGCTCGTCTTGCAGAAAGAAGGATGAATCTGAATCGCGCCGGCCAACGGCGCATGATGCGTCTGCCTTTCGGAATAGTCGGGTATGCGGACCCAGGCGCGATGGTTGAGATCGTGCACGTAACCACGTCCCCACTGATCCATGTATAGCTCGATGTTTCTGCCGGTAATCTGTCTGTAGTTGTAGCTGGTCAGATCAGGTGTGGCAGCTTGCATCGGGGGCGCCACCGGCGACGCTCCTACCCGAAGCGTCATGCGGACCATGTTCCAGGCGTAGGCTGCCCGCGCTCGTTCCTGATCGGAACCGACGTATATTACGTGGACTAACCTGCCTCCGGTGTACAACCAGTAAATGTCGGCGTCGCCCGTTTCGCCTTTCAGGGTCGCCCGCAATCTGACGCCTTGCGCAGACAGACCGCCGATGTTTTCGGTAATTGAGGTACGCTGCGCTTGCGCGCCCAACTTGGCGATTTCCTGTGCCAGTCCGGAAACGATCGCTTCAGTCATTTTCGGTTGCGCTTCCGCCAGTTGCTGGGGATTCAATGGCCCGCGCAACACGACGATCATAATCTTGGCTTCATTCTGACCGCGATCGAGATTTAACTGCTGCGCGTTCGTGTCACTCTCATCGCTCAGCGGCCAGTCGGACGGATAGCTGAACGACAATCCGTCGCGCAGGTAATGGTTTGTCTGAGCAAAAACTGCTGATGCCAATCCAAATGCGAAGAGCACCATGGTTAAAGACATCAGTCGGGTAATTCTCAGTCTTTTCATGTGACACCTCCATCGTTTGAAATACAACCAGTGAGCAGAACGATCCGCTAGCGGCGGATCGTCTGATTCGCAGCACTCTTCATGAACTTCAGCCTTAGGCTAACGCTCGAATGGCTCTAATCCGTGGTTTCCGGTCTCGTCATCGGCACCAGATGCGCGCAGATTGACTGGTAGGTCTTCACTACGTCGGCGTACTCGATTGGCGGCTTCTTTCCATTTGGCGGCTTGGCCTTGAGCACGATGTCGTTCATCGAAACTATGCCCGCCAGTTCGCCATCGACGTTGAGCACCGGCAGACGGCGAATCTTGTGTTCGCGCATCGTCTCCAGCGCATGCTTAATGTCTTCGTCCAACTCAGCGGCAAAGACTTCCTTATTCATTATTTCTTCGACCGAAATCTGCGATAGAGTTCGGTCACGCATGGCGCCCGCCATGCAAATGTCGCGATCGGTGAGCATCCCAACGATCTTTTGTTCCTTCATCACCGGCAGCGCGCCACAGTCGTTCTCCCACATCTCCCTGGCGGCGTCGGCCAGACTCTGAGTGATCCAGATTGACTTAGCATCCGGAGTCATTACCTCTTTGACTTTCATGTTTGCCTCCTAACAGCTTCGTTTGCACGCCGGCAGATCAATCGCGTATTGAAGCTGCCGGGCACACATCAAGGTTTGTATGCTTGCTTTCGTTCTTCGCAATGAATGTGCCGTTCGAGTTGCTTAATGAAGTGCCCCGGTCCTGCGCGAATGTGAGGGAACATGCGCAATTGATCGCGCGGAAAATCGCTGAGGAAAAATCCGCGCGGCTTAAGGTCTTCGGATACGCCGTCGCCCGCATCTCTGTCATTTCAATATTGATTGCTATCGAAGGTCGGAAGGGCGACGGCTATGCCGTTGGAGAACTCTTTGTAATTGAGGGCTTCACCAGAACAGCTCAACCCAGACCAGAGGAAAGTTACCCAATAACCCGAAAAAGCGCCGAGCAGGGCACTCGTACGGACCCAATCAGAAAACAGTCGTCGGCTTAACTGGCGGCGACTGCCTTGGTTCCAAAGCCGCGCGCGCTTCATCATCGAGAATCCCGACTGCTTTCGCGAACAGCGCGTCCGCTTCATCACGATTATTGCCGACCGCGGTTAGTCCTACGCGACCATGCGATCCAAGCGCGCTCATCATGTGAAAGACGACCCCAGACTGCCGCGTTTGATCGAAGTGAATGTTATGACGCGCGACGATGTCGAAAAGATCGTCGGGAGTGAACGCTCGATAAAGAGGTGAGTCCTGATGGTCACTCGCGACAAAACATTTCTCATGGCCCAGCGCTGTGCGGAAAATACCTTTGTCGGCGTCGTAGGCGCCATCGGTCAGAAACTGCAGCGTGAGAAACGGGTGCGTCGTGCCGCCCTTTCTCAGATTGATCTCGATCGCGTAAGCCTTCCATTCGTTCTGCTCGCGCACGGTGACAAAGTCGATCGCGAAACGGCCAACAACCCCTTCCCGAGCCAGGCGCGTGCCGACTTTCGCCGCTTCGCGCATGATCGTTCCAGCGTAGGACGTGTCGGCCGGGAACCGGCAACCGAGATAAGTCTGTCCGGACGCGCCGCCGAGCACCTGGTCGTGTGTCGATAGCAGCTCGACCTGTCCAAGTGGCGTAATCCGCAACTGCGCACTCGGGCTGCGAAACTCTTCACCGCTGATCCTCTCTTCCACGATGCCGCCGCGCTGGTTCAATTTGTCTACGTATTCGTCATAGTTCGTGCCTTGCAATTCAAACTTCATCGAGTGCAGACGCTGCAAGATCAAATCATGCTCGGAAGTTCCCGGGAAAGTGAGACCTTCGAGATCGACAAGCGCGTTCCCTTCCCCGGACACGCCTTCATTCAATTTCACCAGAACCTGCCGCAGCGTTGGCTTCTGGGCGCGCATTTCAGCAATCGCTCGGGCCACCTCATCAATGCTCTTAAGGTTCTCGATACCCAGCGGATGCGCTACGCCCTCATCGGCGAACATCTGACGGCTGCCGCTCTTCGTGCCAATCCAGAATGTTTTCGGATCGGCGCCGTACATCGGAATGCCAAGTCGGATGGCCAAATCACGTTCGAGTGTGGTCGTGTTGTAAGGCACCAGGTGGGCGCGATCAAAATCGACGATCAGCGAGCGCAGATATTCAATCAGCCGCGGACGCTCCAGCAGCTTTAGCGATAGGGGCCGCGTTGTTGCATCCAGCGGCGAAACCAAAAACAGACGCCTGCGCGCATGACTGGAAATCACACCCGGCAACATGTCGAGGTAGTAATCGATGATGTTGGGGTGAATCATCTGCGACGTGACATAGATCAACCGCGCCCGCGGCTGTCGCAGCAACAGCAGGAGAAACAGAAACCTTTCTTCGTACGCCTGCAATTCTGAACTCGAGCAATCAAAATCAATCGTCAACGACGGCACAACGACAATGGTCTGCTCGTCCTGATTGAACGATTGAATCGAGCGCCAGAGGGGTACCAGTTTTTTCTGTAACCGATCGAATTCAGCTTCGGCTTCGGCCTCGCTCATACCGAGAATCGGTTTTGGAAGTTCACTATTCATGTTTTTAGAATTTGGGATGGGCCGGTGCTGTGAATGTAATTATCAGTTTCCAGCCTTTTCGGACGCGTCCAGGAATTTTACAAACCTTTACATAAGCTAAAACCGATTGGGTGTAGAATCGCGAGCATGCGATTGTCGTTAGTAATCGCGATTTCCTTTCTGGCGATTAGCTCTGGTGCTCTCTTGCTCGCTAAGTCGAATGCACGGGCGAAGATCGAAACGACTTCAGCGCTCCCGGCCGCCATTCCGAAGCCTAACTTCGATTCAGACATAAAGCCAATTCTCCAGGCCAAGTGCCAGCCTTGCCATTTTCAAGGCGGCAAGGTTTACGACCAGATGCCGTTCGACAAGCCGGAAACCATCACCCGTCTCGGAACCAAGCTTTTCACTCGCATCAAGGATGAAAAAGAACAGCGTCTGATTCGCGAGTTCCTGGATGCTCCCTAGATCTCACCAACGCTTCAAGCGTTTTCACGCACGCCACGTTCAGACCGGCTTAATAAAGTCATGCTCGTCAGGCTTTGCTGCAAAAGTCGGCGAAGCCGACGAATGAGAGTAGCCCAGCGCTTTAGCGCTGGGAACCAAGGCAGTAATGGAACCGAGTCCGCGCAGCGGACGACTGAAGGAATTTCTTCATGCCTATGGTTTTCAG
>JBIOZK010000148.1:0-25630 GCA_044870975.1 Pyrinomonadaceae bacterium | reverse complement strand
CTGAAACTTACTCGTACCGTAGCGCTTCAATCGGATCGAGCGAGGCGGCTTTGCGCGCTGGATAGTAGCCAAAGAAAACTCCCACCGCGACCGAGAAGATCACCGAACCAATTATCGCCATGCCGGAGATGAGCGTCGGCCAACCCAGCATCTTCGGAATGCCAAGCGAAACTGCCACGCCCAACAAGATGCCGAACAGCCCACCGGTGAGGCTCAGCACGACTGATTCGATTAGGAACTGACTGCGGACGGCGGACGAACGCGCGCCGATCGCCATGCGAATACCAATCTCGCGCGTTCGTTCAGTTACTGACACCAGCATGATATTCATGATGCCGATGCCGCCGACCAATAACGACACGCCGGCAATGCAGGCCAGCAGCATCGTCATGGTGTTATTAGTTTCACTTGCCGCCTGCGCGATGTCCGACATGTTGCGCACGGTGAAATCATCCGGCTCGTTCGGACCGAGCTTGTGACGCTGCCGCAGCAGTTCACTAATCTGCTGTTGCGCGGTGTAGGTCGCGTCGGGTGAAACTGCCGAGACGTACGCGATCTGCAAACGTGGACTTCCCAATATCTTTTTTTGCACGGTCGTGTACGGCGTGAAGGCGATGTCGTCCTGATCACGACCCTGCGGATCCTGACCTTTACGCGCCATCACTCCGACCACGCGGAAAGGAAGGTTCTGCACCCGAATGGTTTGACCAACCGCATCGGTGCCCGCAAACATGTTGTCGGCAATCGTCTGGCCGATTACGAGAACGCGGGCAGCCGTGCGCACATCGCCATCAGTAAAGAACGAGCCTGTCTGTACCATCCACTTGCGCACTTCCGGATATTCTTCGCTGACACCTTGAATCGAAGTGTTCCAGTTCATGTTCCCGGCGACGAGTTGTCCGCGAGAGTTCACCGTCGGAGTGACCATCGAAACGGTGGGCACTTCGCGCTTGATGGCTTCCAGATCGTCAACTGTCAGGGTATTGGTGCCGGTATCGCCGGTGCCGCTGCGCACGCCGCCGACGTTCTGAGCGCCCGCAGTGACGAATAAGAGGTTCGTGCCGATGCTGTCGATTTGCGCTTGGACCGTCGCCTGCGCGCCCTGGCCGATGCTAACCATCGCCACCACGGCGGACACGCCGATGATGATGCCGAGCATCGTGAGCGCGGCGCGCATCTTGTTGCGCTGCAGTGCGCGAAAGGCCACTCGAATGATATTTAGGAGATCCATGATTATTCCTATGAACTTATCCGCAGATTACGCAGATTACGCAGATTAAGAAGCAAGCATGACACGGCGATGACTGCGTATCTCTCATTCTTTTTAATCTGCGTAATCTGTGGATTATTCCTCATCCTCATCCTCTTCAATCGCCGGAAGATTCCTTAGCTCTGACGCAGCGTCGCGTTGATCGTCAACCTGAAAATCCTTCTTGATTTTCCCATCCTTGAAGACGACGACTCGCTTTGCGTATTGCGCAATGTCTGGTTCGTGCGTCACCAATACCAACGTGATGCCGCGTTCGCGATTCAAGCGCTGAAAGATCTCCATGACTTCAATGGACGTGCGCGAATCGAGATTGCCGGTCGGCTCGTCAGCCAGAATTAGAGCCGGATCGTTCACCAGCGCGCGCGCCACCGCGACGCGTTGTTGCTGACCACCCGACAATTGGTTCGGATGATTCTGTTCGCGGCCTGCGAGTCCCACAGACGCGAGACTCTCCATCGCGCGTTGATGACGTTGGGCGCTGCTGACGCCGGCATAGAGCATCGGCAGTTCGACATTTTCCAACGCCGACGTGCGCGAAAGCAGGTTGAATCCCTGAAACACGAAACCGATCTTGCGTGAACGAATGTCGGCGCGCTCGTCCTTGGACATCTCCGAAACGTCCTGGCCATCGAGGATGTAACTTCCCTTTGTAGGCCGATCGAGACAACCGATGATGTTCATCGTCGTCGATTTGCCTGAACCAGACGCCCCCATGATGGCCACGAATTCGCCTTCTCGAATCGTCAGCGAAACGCCGCGCAGGGCGTGCACCTGGACGTCGCCCATGGTGTAGGTCTTGTGAATGTGGTCCAGCTCAATCACCGGTCGAGCTTCGGGAAGCTCGATTGCGCCGATGACCGCGGGATTGGCATTCGTGATTTCTTGAATTGCTTGCATTTATCGATATCCCTTCGTTTAGCGTCGGGCTACTGCCCGACGGGCAGGCGGTAGCCCGCCTCTAAACGGTTGCTTTCACGAATCCTATCGGCCTCGTCCGCCACCCGCGCCACCTGTCCGCGGCGCGCCGCCGAATCCGGGCGCGGCGGTCTGATTCGTATTCGACTTGGCCGCACTGCTCGACACGGTCTGGCCGGTAATGACCATTTCGCCTTCGACTAAATTGCCTTCGACGATTTCCGTGGCGGCGCCGTCAGTCAAACCGATCTTGATGCGCCGACGTTGCGGTTTCCCGTCCTGGCCCATCACCCACACCGTGCGAGTTTGACCCGCGAGCACCGGATCAGTCGGCCGCGCAAATTGCACCTCAGCGCCGTTGCCGCCCCTGCCGGAGGCATCAGCACCACCGGTGCCGTTCTGCTGGCGACGACCCTGCCAATTTCCATTGCCACCATTTCCACTGCCGCTTCGTGCACCCGTGTCCTGTGGCGTAAATCGCAGGGCGGCGTTCGGCACCTTCAGAACGTTGTTCCGTTCATCGATAGTGACCGTCAGGTTTGCCGTCATGCCTGGTTTCAACTTCTGTTCAGGATTGTCCACGTCGATCACCACGTTATAGGTGACCACGTTCTGGACGTTCTGGGGATTCAGCCGCATCTGCTCGATCTTGCCGTCAAAGTCTTTGGCGGGAAATGCATCGACCGTGAACTTCACCGACTTGGCATTTTCAACCAAACCGATATCAGCCTGATCGATGTTCGCGATGACCTGCATCTTGGTCAGGTCGTTGGCGATCGTGAAAAGCGTCGGCGCCGATAAGCTGGCGGCAACCGTCTGCCCCACGTTTACGTCGCGCGACACGACTACGCCATCGATTGGCGACGTGATAGTCGTATGCGTGAGATTGACTTCCGCCAGTTGTAGCGCTGCCGCAGCCTGCTGAACTTGAGCTTCGGCTGCTTGAACCTGCGCCTGCGATTGACCAACCTGCGCCTGCGATTGCTGCACCTGCGCCTGTGATTGCGCGATGCCGGAACTGGCCGACATTTGCTGGCTCAACTGCGCCTGGTTCAATTGCGCGACGCCCTGGTCATATTTGGCCTGCGCCGTTCGATAGGCAGTCTGCGCCACCTGGAGATCTCTCTGGGCAATGACGCCGCTCGTCACCAATGCTTCCTGTTGTTTGAGTAGACTCAGCGCGTCATCCTGCTGCGCTTTCAGCACCGCGAGGTTTGCCTGCGCTGCGGTTACGCCAGCTTGATTGTTTTGTGCAGTTGAGGACGCGGATTGCGCGCGCGCCTGCGCGTCGCTGACACCGGCGCGTGAATTTGCGACTCCCGCCTTCGCTTGCGCAAGGCTGGCCTGCGCCTGTTGCAGATTGGCTCTGGCTTGTTCGACCTGTGCTTTGGAAACTGCCGGATCGAGTTGCGCGACGACCTGGCCTTTCTTAACTACCGAATTGTAATCAGCGTACAGCGCCGAAATCGTTCCTGACGCCTGGCTGCCAACCTGGACCGTGGTCACGGCCTGCAAGGTTCCCGTCGCGGTTACCGTGTTGCGCAAGTTGCCGCGCTCGACTTTGGCAGTCAGATATTGCGCGGCGCTGGCGTTCCCGCCCCAAAAATAAAAACCTGCGGCTGCCAACAACGCGATGACGCCTCCTCCGATCAATAAATATTTCTTTTTAGATAGCAGTTTTCGACTGGCTGACTTAACCCAACCAGTTACGCGTCCAGTGTCGATTCCGGTGATGACCGGCTTTTGTCCCACAAATTCAGTTGCCATGATTTTTCCTGTGATTCAATAAAATGCGCCGGAAAATCGTGAAATACCGGCGCTCAATCAACTAGACACCGGAGATCTGGATCTCGTTACACGGGTCAGAAGCCCGACCGTAAGGGAGGGCAACTCTGAACCCCGAGTAACCTGGGAGCGAACGTGGCCCTCCCTCACGGTCGGGCTTCTGACACGTAACCGATTCGCCAGTCCCGGTGTCTGGCCTGATTGAGAGGCTAAGGCCTCACTTTTAGAACAAGGAGTAATGGGAATGAAAAAAGGTAAGTTTAAGGTGCTGGCAATAGCCTCTCTCTCTGCTGTTGTCCTGACAGTCGCGTCCCTTGCGGTCGCGCAATCGGTGAAAACCGGTCGCGGTGATGGTCAGGGACGTCGTGGCGCATGGCATGGTAAAGGCATGCGTGGCGGCTTCGGCGGAGATCGGCTTTTTGCTCGTTTGAATCTAACCGACGATCAGAAAGCGAAGATCAAACAAACCCGTCAGAGCTTTATGGAAAGCAACAAACCGTTGTTCGAGCAGTTGAAGGCGAAGCGGCAGGAGTTGCGCCAGGCGAGTGAAGGCGGTACGTTCAACGAAGCGCTGGCTACTCAGAAGTTGACCGAGATGGCAGGTCTGCAGGCCAAGGTGATGGGCGCGAGAATTCAACTCCATCAGCAGCTGCTGTCTGTGCTGACCCCTGAGCAGAAGACCCAGCTCGATCAGTTGAAAACGCAGTTCAAGGACCATCGCGGCAAACGCCGTGGTGCAGGTGGACAGCGCGGAGACGAATAACTAATTTGGAGTGCGCCGGCAGAGCGCAGCGACGACGGCGCTCTGGATCCGGCCTTTATCGCGCTTCAACTTGGTTGTGAACCGGCAGAGTCCTAAAGATGATTTCATCCAAAGCGCCGTCGCCGCTGCGCTCTGCCGGCGCACTCCAAAGGGAGCGCGCTTCTGGCGAACGGTTACGAACAGGCCTCTGAACTCGAGCTGGCGCAGCAGGCGCGCGCTGAAGATGAAGCTGCGTTCGCCGAAATTGTCAGACGATTCAGCCCGAGAGTTTTCCACGTCGCTCATCGGTTCTTTCGCGATCGCAGCCACGCCGAGGAAGCCGCGCAGGAAACATTTTTGAAAGCATTCGCGCAATTGAAAAGCTTCGAAGGCCGTGGCTCGATGGAAGGCTGGCTGACGCGGATTGCCACTAACACCTGCTTAAACATGCTGCGCAGCGCGAAGCGGCGACCGGAAGTGGTAACTTCGGATTTAAGTGACGATGAAACCGATTTTCTTGAACAGGTGTCTGGCAGATCAGGAAGTGAGACGCTCGATGCGGAACAGAGAGTGGTGGCCGTCGATCTCGCAGAAAGACTGTTGGAAACGTTGTCACCGGAAGATCGGCTGGCGTTGACGATGATTGATGGCGAAGGAGCCTCAGTGAACGAAGTGGCGGAAGTGACGGGCTGGTCGCAATCGAAAGTTAAGGTGCGCGCTTTTCGGGCGCGCAAGAAAGCGCGAGAAGCTTTGGAGAAGTTATTGGGGCGAAAAGGTGAAGCATGAAACACATTACGGAAATTCTCGATAACACGGCGTTCACCGCGCTGACCGACACCGAATTAAGTGCAATGCGGCAGCACGCTGCGGCTTGCGTTGAATGTGCCCGCGCGCTTGAAGCCGCGCGCCTTTCATCTCTACTGCTGCACGAGCGTGTGAGTGATTCCGCTGTGCAGGCGGCGAACGCCAATCCGTTTTTTCAGACGCGGGTGCTGGCTGCCTGGCGCGAACAACAAGCGGGCGGAGCCTGGAGTTTTCGTCGTCTCTGGAACGCGACTGGCGCGTTGGTCGCTTCAATGGCCGCCACCACGGCCGCGCTCGCGGTGCTGATGTTCGTCGCGCCGGCAACCAGTACGACCACTACGGATCAGACAGCCGCGCTGGTTCCGTATTCAGCAGAGTCGGTCGTGCTGGGACAAGACGACAACCAATTGACCAACGATCAAATCATCAGCGCGATTTACGATGACGATGATGAGGGGAAATAAGATGGACACGGCTTCACGAAACAAGTGGCAGGTGCGCGGCGCGGCGCTGCTAATTTTTGTGTTGGGCTTTGCGGCGGGAATGCTGGCGCTGGGAGCCTACCGCGCCTGGGCGCGTCGCCCCGCCGCTCCGGGTGACCGCTTCAATCAACTCTCTACGAGGCTGCAACTGAATGACGATCAGAAGACCAGGGTGCAACAGATATTCGGCGATACCCGCCAACAGTTGCAGAGCCTGCGCAAGGAATCAGAGCCGCGTGTGAGCGAAATCCGTCAGCAGACTGATCAGAAGTTGCAGCAGGTCTTAACCCCCGCTCAGTGGAGCCAATTTCAGCAGCTGCGTAGTGAGATGAGAGCGCGGCGTGGACCGCAAAACCGCGACAGATAAGTCTTACAACGCGGCGGCGCCGGAAACGATTTCGATGATTTCGCGGGTGATGGCCGCCTGACGCGCGCGGTTGAGATTGAGCGTCAGCGTGGAAATGAGTTCTCCCGCATTCTTTGAAGCCGCATCCATCGCCGTCATGCGAGCGCCTTGCTCTGAGGCGATTGATTCCAGCAACGCCCGAAAGATTTGCGTTTCAACCAATCGCGGTAAAAGCCGCGTGAAGACTTCCGCCGGCGGCTGTTCGTATATGTAGTCCGTCGTCTCAGCGGCCGCGGCAGTCCCAGGCTCTTCGGTCTTCGCTTGCGAAATGGGCAGGAGTTGCTCAGCAACAATTCGCTGCGTCAGCACCGTCTTGAATTCGGCGAAAATCAGAAAGACTTTGTCGATCTCTTCGGTTTCGGTGAAGCGCTTGATGATGTCACCGGCAACTTCAAGGGCTTCCGAGAAATCGACGCGGCCTTTGCCGGTCATCCCGATGTATTCGCCGGCTATGACAGCACGACGACGGAAGAAGTCGCGGCCCTTGCGGCCAACGGTGAGAAATTCAATCTGCTTGCCGGGGTTCTGTCGAACGAAAACCTGCGCAGCCTTGATCAGGTTTGCATTGAAGGCGCCGCACAAGCCTTTATCGGCAGTGACCAACACCACGAGATAGCGCTCGTCGCCGCGCTGATCCAGCAGCGGATGCTGAAAGTCTTCCGTGGTCTGCGAAGCGAGATCGGCCAACACTTGCGCCATCTTTTGCGCAAACGGTCGCGCATTGATGACGCGTTCCTGGGCGCGGCGCAGCTTCGACGCCGACACCATCTTCATTGCCTTGGTGATCTGCTGCGTGTTCTTGACCGACTTAATACGCCGGCGAATGTCTAAAAGATTGGCCATCTATCGTGGCACAGACTTCAGTCTGTGATTCAACCCGCTAACGAGACACAGACTAAAATCTGTGCCGCTTCATTTACGCGGTTGCGGCTTGCGATTTCTCCGCCCAAACGTCCTTGAAATCCTTCAAGGACTGATGCAGGTCTTTTTCAATATCGTCCGTGACCGCTTTCTTGTCGCGCATCGCCTGCAGCACTGCCGGATGCGAATTCTCGATGAAGCGCAAAAGCTCGGCTTCGAATTTCCGCACGTCCGCGACCGCGATTTCATCGGTGTAGCCGTTGTTGGCAGCCCAGATGATCAGCACCTGCTTCTCAACATCCACTGGCTGATATTGCGGCTGCTTGAGAATTTCCGTCAGACGTTCGCCGAGCGCCAACTGCGCCTGGGTCGCCTTGTCGAGGTCTGATCCGAACTGCGCGAACGCCGCCAGCGCGCGATACTGCGCGAGCGACAGACGCAAACCGCCGGCAACTTGCTTCATCGCCTTGATCTGCGCCGAACCGCCTACGCGCGAGACTGAGTTACCTACGTCGATTGCCGGACGAATGCCGGCGTTGAATAGGTCGGACTCCAAAAATATCTGGCCGTCGGTAATCGAAATTACGTTCGTGGGAATGTAGGCCGAGATGTCGCCGGCCTGCGTTTCAATCACGGGCAAGCTGGTCAGCGAGCCGCCGCCTTTCGCTTCAGAAAGCTTGGCCGCGCGCTCCAACAGGCGCGAGTGCAGATAGAAAACGTCACCGGGAAACGCCTCACGGCCCGGCGGCCGGCGCAGCAGCAAAGAAATCTCGCGATAGGCAGCCGCCTGCTTCGAAAGATCGTCGTAAATCGTCAGCGCATGCTGTCCGCGATCCCGGAAGTATTCGCCCATGGCTGCCCCCGAGTAGGGCGCGAGATATTGCATCGCCGCCGGATCAGACGCCGTCGCTTTCACGACAATCGTGTAATCCATCGCGCCGTAATCCTGCAGGGTCTTCACTACCTGCGCTACGGTCGAAGCCTTCTGGTCGATGGCGACGTAGATGCAGATTACATCCTTGCCGCGCTGGTTGATGATCGTATCTACGGCAATCGCAGTCTTGCCCGTTTGGCGGTCGCCAATAATCAGTTCGCGCTGGCCACGGCCGATCGGCACCATCGAATCGATGGCTTTCAAACCCGTCTGCAAGGCTTCGCGCACGGGCTGTCGTTCAACCACGCCGGGAGCGATGCGCTCGACCGCGTTGTACTCTTCGGTGAGGATAGGCCCGCGCTCATCAACCGGGTTTCCCAACGCATCAACGACCCGGCCAACCAGCGCCTGGCCGACGGGAACCTGCATGACGCGTCCGGTGCGCTTCACGGTGTCGCCTTCTTTGATCTTTTGAAAATCGCCGAACAGCACCACGCCGACTTTGTCTTCTTCGAGGTTCAGCGCCAGGCCGCGCACTTCGTGCGGGAAATCGAGCAGCTCGCCAGCCATGACTTTTTCCAGGCCGTGAACTTCAGCGATGCCATCGCCGACCTTGATCACTGAACCGACTTCGGCAACGGTCACGCCCGCTTCGAAGTTCTCGATTTGCGCCCGAATAATTTCGTTAATTTCGTTTGCTTTGATTGGTTCCATAAAAGCTGTCCGTTGTTGGTTGTCAGTTGTCAGTGGCTTCGTTAGTCAGCCCTAACAACTGACCACGGACGACTGACTAATGACGGTTTAGCCTGCCATTCTTTCCTGAATCTGCTGCAATTGGTTTCGCACCGAACCGTCGTAGACCGTCGATCCAATTCGCGTAACGACGCCGCCAATCAAGTCCGGATCGGTAACGAAGTCGATGCGCACTTTCTTACCTGTGAGCGAGGCGAGCGCCGTCTGTAGTCGGTCGTGAACCTCCGCAGGAATCGGGCGCGCCGTCGTCACAGTTGCGGCCACGAGGCCGGCCCGTTCATCGAGTACCTGCGTAAACCTTTTATTAATCTCGTCCAATTCGGTGAGACGCTGGTTCTGCAAAAGCACCTTCAGGAAGTTTGCGGTCGTGTCGCGCGGTTTGCTCAATTCGATCAATCGCTTGAGCACCTTCCGCTTCTGATCCAGCGCAATCGTGGGGTTGGCGAATACATCAGCCAGGTTCCGATTCGCTTGCAGCATGTTCGCCCAAACCACGAGTTCTTCCTGCACCTCGCCTGCTTCGCCGCGCTGCAAAACTACATCCGCGAGAGCGGACGCATAACGACGCGCAACTGTCTGGACGCTCATCGGGCGACCCCCAGCTCGTGAATATTTTCGGCCATCAGGCGAGCATCGTCCTCAGGTTTGATTTCCCGTTTGATTAACTCTTCGGCCATGCGGACACTCTGTTCCGCGGCGAATCTGCGCAATTCAGTCCTGGCGGCTTTCGCGGCATTCTCAATTTCGCGTTGGGCTTGCACTGAAAGTTTTGAGATTTCTGCCTGAGTTGATTGTGCGATTCGCTGCTGCTCAGCGGCGGCCTCGGCTTTCGAACGATCCTTGATTGATGAGACCTGGTCGTTCAAGCCGGTGATACGCTCTTCCACTTCCTTCAACTTCGCCAGAGCAGCGTCGCGTTCGGTGCGCGCCTTTTCGAGTTCAGCTTTGATACTTTCGCCGCGCGTCTTGAAGGCGTTGCTGATATTGAATTTCTTGAGGGCGAAGACCAGCAGGCCGACAAACAGAAACAAGTTAAAGAACTTCCATGCCTCAAAGCCGGGATAATCGAGATAATAAAGGACGCGCGACAGCGAGCCCGACTCGCCCTCCGTCGACAACATCAAAAATCCCAGCATGGTAAAAATAGTCATCGCTGCCAGCTCACGTTGCTTCAGCCAACCGGTCGTTTGAGCACGCGACCGCCAATCTCTGCGGCAATGCGGTGCGCGTCAGCATCAAGGCCTTGACGCGCTTCTGCTGCTTGTTCCTGGATCGTTTCCTTTTCCTTCGCCAACGACGCCGCCAACTGCGCTCGCGTTTCGTTCAGCCGCTGCTGCCGCTCGTTCATCGCATCCGCGTGTGCGGCTTCGGCGGCCGCGTATGCTTCCGCGCGCGCCTGACGCAACGAAGCCTCATATTCGCCCATCTTCTCCGAGACGTTCTGCGTAATCTCCTGAGCTTCGCTCAGCCGGCCGCGGGTCCGCTTTTCGCGCGAAGCCAGAATTTGATTGATGGGTTTGTACAGCGTGAGATTCAGCAGATACACCATCAGCAGAATGATAAAGATGTGAAACAGGAGTGTGCCGTCAGGCACAAGTTGAATTGAGTCTTCGGCAAAGCCGAGTATGACAGGCATAGGTTGTTGCGCTTGGGTTGAATTCGGATCGCGAACCCTAATCCGAATTGGTCGTCTCACTCGAAGACCGACGGGGACTTCAGTTATCAGTGACCCAACTGCTTTATCCCTTGAAGCTTTGAAGGCTAACACGCGATTTTACGCACCGTCAAGCACGCTTACCGCTTGCCTTGACATCACTTCCGCGCCCATTTAGGCTAGGTGTTTTCCTTGAAGTGGAGAATTCTTAACTATGCCGAAGCGAACCTTTCAACCCAACAATCGCCGCCGCGCCAAGACGCACGGATTTCGCGCGCGAATGGCGACCAAGAACGGCCGTTTGGTGCTCAAAAGGCGCCGCGCGAAAGGCCGCAAACGCCTGACGCCGTCGCACTACTAAGCGGAGCAATTTCCCCATTGACTGCGACGCCAGGGAAACAGAGCGAGGCGTTGCCGAAGCGCTGCCGCCTCAGTGCGCGCGCCGAATTCCAAAAAGTTTACGCCGAAGGGCAACGATTTGACGGCCGTTTGATGGCCGCTTTTTTACGCAAGAACGAATTTGGCTACCACCGGCTGGGATTGACCGCGTCGACCAAAGCGGTGGGCAAATCAGTAGATCGAAATCGGGCGCGGCGGCTGTTGCGAGAATTATTTCGACGTAGCAGCGAAGAGCTGAACAGTTTGAAACGCCAGTACGATTGGGTCATCAACGCCAAAAGGTCTTTGTTGGATTCGACTGAAGAACTTCGCTTCCGCGAGTTTCGTAAGATTGTCGGGCAGGTTGCGCGACACGAGCGCGAGTAGTTCTGGAGTGCGCCGGCAGAGCGAAGCGGCGACGGCGCTTTGGTTGATTAAATGATTCGCCCTGAGCGAATCCAAAGCGGTGTCGCTGCTTCGGCTTGCCACCGCACTCCAAATATGCGAACGATTTTGGTTTCGCTTTTGAGGTTCTATAAAGCTTTTATCTCGCCGTGGTTGCCGCCGTCCTGCCGCTTTGTTCCGACGTGCTCCGATTATGCGCGTGAAGCGATCGAGAAACATGGTGCGGTGCGCGGAACGGGCATGGCGATTTGGCGGCTTTTACGCTGCCAGCCGTTTTGCGCCGGCGGTTACGATCCGGTGAAGTAAGTTTCGAATGAAAAACCAGCAACGTTTCATCCTCGCGTTGGTCGCTTCGGCGGCCATCCTTATTGCTTGGAATTGGATTTTTCCGCCACCCAAGCCGCCCCAGGACGCCAACGCGAACGCCAATGCCAACGTGCAGCAATCGGCGTCACCGGCCGCTTCTCCTTCGGCGCAAGCAGCAGCAACTGCGACGCCGGGCGCGACCCAGGCGACAGCATCGCCCGCGCCCGCGCCAGAGACTGCGCCGCAGCGAAAGCTGCGCGTCGTGACCCCTTTGTATGAAGCGACCTTCGATACGCATGGCGCCGTGGCGACCAGCTGGATACTGAAAAAGAACAAGAACAACGGCCGAGATATTTATGGGGCGTCATCGACCAAGGGTCATCCGCAAACGCTGGAATTGATTCCCAATCCGCCCGCCGGCATTCCGGCAGAGCAACTGTTCCGGCCCTTTCAAGTGGCCACGGGCGATGCCGCGCTGGACAGCGCACTCGCAACTCGCAACTATCAAACCTCTGGCGCTAATTCAGAGACTGGCGACGAGACTATTAACGTTCCCACCGGATCGAAGCAGATCGATTTCGTTATTCACGACGACGCCACGGGCCTGGACGCCACCAAGCGGCTGACGTTTTTCGCGGATCGTTATATCGCGGATCTCGAGCTGAAGCTGACGCGGAATAACCAGCCGCTGCCTGACGCAAAGATCGCTATCGGCCCGAACATGGGCGACCAGACCGTCGATCATTACAGCCTATATTTGTATGCGCCGGAAGGCATCGCGATGGTTAATGGCAGTGTCAATCGCTATAACGCGCTGCAAGTTCATTCCGATCGCGTGAACAATGGATTCGTAAGTTCAATCCTTGAATGGCTGCATATGAAGGCGCCCACGATGAAGCCGGTCGATCGCGAGGCGATCAGCGGCCCGGTAGCATGGGCCGGCGTTGACGATACTTACTTCGGCATGATCGCCGTGCCGGCGCGACCTACGGCCGGCCTCGAATACCGGACCGTGGCCTATCAACATCAGGTGAACGGCAAACCGGAAGAGCGTCATTTGATCACGGGGTTCGTAACTCTTCCCGCTGACGGCTCGCGGACGCAAATCTACGTTGGTCCCAAAGATCACCGACTGCTCGACGATGCCAGCAAGCAAATCGCGGCGACTGGCGGGCCCCAGGTCGATCTCGGAGAGGTAATCAATTACGGCTTCCTCGGCAGCATGCGACGCGCGTTGGCGGTGCCAATTCTCTGGGCAATCGACCGGCTGCAACGCATGTCGAACAGTTACGGCATCGCGATCATTCTCTTCACCATCTTCATCTACTCGCTCTTCTTCCCGCTCAAGTGGCAGTCATCGCGCAAGATGAAGAAGGCGCAGAAGTACGCGCCGCGCATGAAAGAACTGCAAGAGCAATTGAAGGGAATGAAGCAGACCGATCCGCGTCTGAAGGAACTGCAGATGGAGCAGTTGCGGCTGATGAAGGAAGCTAATCCGCTCGGCGGGTGTCTGCCTTTGCTGATTCAGATGCCGTTTCTTTTTGCGCTCTACACGGCAATCACGATCTCGATCGATTTTCGCCAGGCGACATTCCTGTGGATTCCTGATTTGTCAGGGCCCGAACCTTACTTCCTTTATTTCCTGCGCATTCTGCCGATTCTATTTTGCGGCTCGATGATCGTCCTGCAATTGCTGACGCCCGCGCCGTCTGCTGATCCACTTCAGCGCAAGATGATGGCCATCGGCATGCCGCTCTTCATGCTCTACATTCTGTGGAGTGCGCCGGCGGGACTGTTGCTGTACTGGCTGGTGGGCAATATCGTCGGCTTCCTGCAACAGATGTTGATTAACAAGCTCACGACGGAAGAGACACCGCCACCGGACGAAAAGACCGCCAAGAAGAAACCGCCCAAGAAGTTGAAGACCGCCGAGGCTTGACGCCTCGGTGGAGCGCGGGCATCCCTGCCCGCATGAGCGCGAAGCGCGAACTTGGCTTTGAGCGTGCTACGCACGCTTTGCGGGCAAGATGCCCGCGTTCCGTCGTGACGCCCTATTCGATCTTCGCGACGCCATTTCCGGGTTTCGGAAAGTTCCCGAACACTGCCGGATCATGTCCCGGCACGACTAAGTCTGGGCGCGAGGCAATCTGCTTCATGCGATCCTGCGCCTTGAGATTTGAGTCGGCATCAAATGTCTGCGCGATCGGCAAGTGCTTCTCGAGGTTCTCGTACAAATACATATTGTCCGAGGCGATTACGATAGTGCCGCTCGCGCCGCGGACACTGACGTACTGCGATGCGAATGTGTGCCGCCCGCCGGTGTAGACTTTCACGCCGTCGATAATCTCGACATTGTCACAGTCAACCAAATTCACTTTGCCCGCGGTATTGAGTTTCACCAGCGTCAGCACGTCGTCGGGTTCTATTCCTCCATGCTTGCCGCCCGCCTGCCACGCCGCGCCGGTGTAATAACCGTACTCGTCCTTCTGAATCCAAATCCTGGCGTTGGGAAACAGGTCCATGCCATCGGCGTGGTCCCAGTGCATGTGCGTGATGATCACGTCGGTGATGTCCGATGCCGATAGTCCGACCTTCGCCACGGCCTCAGAAGCCTTGATGAGATTTTGAATGCCTTTCCCTTTGACCACGTTCTCGTGGTAACAGCCGGTATCGACGAGAATATTCTTTCCGCCGCCGCGCACCAGCCACACCATCATTTGCAGATCGATCTTCCGATCCTTGTCGGCGCCCGCGATCAGTCCTGAGACGGGAAAGTTCGGATAGACGCCGTAGCTCAGCGCGTAGACTTCGTAGTTGGTTTTTGTTTGGGCGCGGTTGGAGTGTCCGCCAGTGACGACTAGCACTAGAGAAAGCACCATCAATACACGAGCGACTTTCATTTGCGTCGGATCACGGCGTAATGCATGCGCACGACACCATCAGGATACTTCTTGATAGACAGCAATTTCAGCGGCACGGTTCGACGCCGCGGCGCGATGAGCGGAATGCCTTCGCCGATAAATGTCGGAATGACGTGAATGATGAACTCGTCGATCTCGCCGGCATCGAGAAACGATGCGATGATGCCGCCGCCGCCCATCATCCAAATGTCCTTGCCTTTTTGAGCGCGCAACCGCTTGACGAATTTCTTGATGGGTTCCTTCACAAACTCAAACCCATAAAGGACCTTCTTTGGCGGCTTGCGTGAGAAGGCATAGTGCTTGACGCCGGCGAACATGTCCGGCGTGGCTTTGCCCTCTTTCACAAACTTCACGCTCATGTCGTAAGTCTTCCGGCCGAAAAGGATGGTGTCGATCGATTTCCAGAACTCCATCATGCCGTAGCTGCCTTTCGGAGTTGGACGATCGAGCCAATCAACTGAGCCATCTTTGCGCGCGATAAATCCGTCAGCGCTGGTCGCGATGTATACGATGATTTTTCGTTTAGGCATTTTCGGAAACTCCGTGATGGTTACTTTACGGTAATGGCCAAACTAAATCTCGATCTGCCCTTTGCCGACGTCGGCCGCTTCACGCTGATGAAGTAATCGCCGTCCCTCGGCAGCACAATTGACACATCGAAGTTGGCGTCGTGTTCGAGGCCCAGCGTGTCCTGATCTTCACCTAACAACTGGAAGACCGCAGACTTTACCGGAGTCGAAGTAATCTTGATGGTGAGTCGCTGACCCTTCTTCGCGCCGAGCAGATATTCATACTCTTCGTCGTTGCGCACGCTGCCGCTGACGGTCGTGCCGGTTGCGCCGCGCTTGAATTCAATCCGGAGCGGTTCGGCTTTGCCGCCGCGCTGAGCGAACGTGGGCGCGGCCGTGAAAAACAGAAAGAGAAAGCATCCGCAGATGAACGCGGATTTACGCAGATAAGAAAAAATCGTTTGATTAGATTCGGACATGTCAGGTCAGCGAGTGTCAGAACCGGGAGCGGTAGCGACCGGATCATGGCGCCACGTCAGCGGGATCACATGATCCCGTCGCTACCGCTCCGGGTTCTGACACAGAAGGTTACATCTTCATCATCATCACGGCAGCCAGGGTTTCGATTCCGTCCCAAAGATTCTGCAGCCGCAGGTTCTCGTTCTCGGCGTGCTGATTGTTGTCGTAATTCGCAATGGGTACGCTGATCGTCACGGTTGGCAAACGGTCGGTGATGATCGATAAAGGCAGGCTTCCTCCAGACGTCGGTAATTTCACAATCGGATCCTTCGAGGTCGATTGCACCGCTTTGATCACAGCGACGGAAATTGGCAAATCCATGCGCGTGCGCTCGGCGTTGTAGCCGCCGGCTCGTGCCGTGACCTTCGCGATCAGCGCATGTTCCTGCCGTTCAGCGTCGCTGGGATCGTGATCGATAACCAGGAAGCCCTGGCCTTTGATGTGATCGATCAGATGTTGAATCTGCTTCCTGTAATCATTGCCTTTAACCAGCCGCAGATCGAGTACCGTATTCGCGATCGTCGGAATGACATTGCGAGCCAGCGCTCCCACGTCGCCGCTACTGATGCCGTTGATGTTCAACGAAGGCTGATTGATCATCTCCATCAGGAGCTTGCCGTTGCCTTCAGTCTTGGCCAGGCCTAATTCCGCGCGAATTTGATCGTCGTACGCCGGAGCGTCAGAGATGGCGCGACGCTCTTCATCGCCGAGCGGCTCGACACCTTCATACCAACCGGCAATCTTCACGCGTCCGGTTTCGTCTTTCATCGAAGCCAGCAGATGCGCCAACAGCATCGCCGGATTCGGCGCCCAATTTCCGTAGTGACCGCTGTGCAACGGCCGCTTGGGCCCATAGACCGTTACATCGACGTTCTGATCGCCGCGCGCGCCAAAGACAACTTCCTTCCTTCCCGACTGGTGCACCGGCCCGTCGCAAATAATCCAGGCCTCCGATTGCAGCAGCTCTTTGTGCAGGTCGATGATCTCGCCGAGGTGGGGCGAGCCCGCTTCTTCTTCGCCTTCGAACAGGAACTTGATGTTGTAGGAAGGTGTTGCGCCCTGCTCCTTCAAAGCATCGAACGCGGTGAGGATTCCCATGACGCCGGCTTTGTCGTCGGACGCGCCGCGAGCGTAGATGCGCCATTCAGCATTGATCTCGCCGCTTGCCGGCAGCGTCACGACTTGTCCGCCTTTGTCCGCGCGTGCGGTTCGCCACGTTGGTTGAAACGGCGGCGAAGCTGTCCATGCTTTGGGATCGACCGGCTGACCATCGTAGTGAGCATACAGAATGATCGAACGCGTAGCGCCGGCAACTTTCCATTCGCCGTAGACGGCGGGCGGTGTGTCTTTCGATTTTGCTTCCAGCAGCTGCGGGTTCAATCCGCGCCGCTGCATCATCTCCAAAATGAATTGGGCATTGCGCCGAATATTCTCTTTATCTGAAGCGATGTTCGGAATTACGAGCAGCCGCGTGAACTCGTCAATGATTTGCCGTTCGTGGGCGCGGCGATAATCGCGCACGGGGGATTGAGCAACCCCGTGCATACTGAAGGCGATGACCACCGCCAAAATGCCGATTGGGTGCAGAAATCTCATGTCGTCTGAGAAATGGGACGGTCGGCTCCGTCCGCAGAGAGGTATCTCTCCTTTAGCACGTTCATGTGATGGCGGAGGTGGCCGGCCATGATGAACGCGAGCGCGCGCACGGTAACCTGATTTCCGTTCGCCGTCCCGACGCGGTTCCAGGCCTCTTCATCAAGCGTGCGAAACATCGCAATATTCGAGAGCCGCACCAGACGCAGCTCGCTCAGTAAATCCTCGAGTTCAATATGATTGTAGGGCGATGTCCGCATGTAATCGTCCTGTTCGAATCCCGGCAGGTTCTGTGTCTCGCCGCGCGCGATGCAGAGCGCGCGATAGCCAAACACGCGTTCGCCGTCGATCAGATGGCCGATGATTTCGCGGATTGTCCACTTGCCATCAGCGTAGGCATATGTCTCCCGGTCAGCGGGGACGCGGTTGAGTAACACATCAAGGTCATCGATCTCTGAACGCAAGACCGTCATGACGTCGGTTTCGTTTACCTGACTGACATAGTCCTCAAAGTAGGACGCGTATTCGGTTTCGACTGGACGATTCATGTTACCTCCAAGGTGTCAGAAGCCCGACCGTAAGGGAGAGGCCCTCCAACCCCGCAACGATCAATTGCACCCTCCCTCACGGTCGGGTTTCTGACTCCGCAATTCGGAACGCGCATGATATTGCGAGTTTATAACTCATGCAACGAAACACTGTGGCGCAATCGTTAATTTGCGCAGATTCACTAAGGTCGCAAGTTAACAACTTGCGCTACTTGTATGCTCCGTCTGTCTCTTGCCCTCTCAATTTTCAGTGTGCTGCTGGTCTCCGCGGCGGTGCACGGCCAGTCGCTCGCCAAACCAACTCCGGCAATTTACAACCGAAACACTTCAGTCAACGAACGGGCCATTGACGCTTTGCGCCGTTTGGATCAGGCCGTAATCGTTTATCGATCGCTGGGAGATTTTGATGAGAACCAAAAGCTGGCGCGCGTCTCGTTGCGCGCGTTCGAAAAGAACCTGCTGGAAGTGAATGCCGAACTTCAGCCATTGCTCGACCAAATGCCGGCGAGCAGATTAAAGACTACGTTGGCGAATGCACTTGATAGCTACCGCGATGGAGCCTTTCGTTGGCGGCAAATCGATCAGCCGCGCGTCATCGATATTTCGGCGCTCACCTTGAGCAACCACACGCAGACGTCAGCTGATACCGCTTTCACCGGGACCATTCCTTATACAGTTGCCATTCATTGGCGGCAGGCGCACCGCTACCTCAAACAGGCAGAGAACATTCTGGCCGCCGGCTAATTCTTAATTTTCTTTTTGATATCGGTGAGGTATTCGCCTTTCGGCATTTCCACGATGGTGAAGTCGACCTCGTCGCCGACTGCCACACGGTCGAGCAAAGTCTTGTCCTTCACGTTAAATTCCATCTCCATGGCCGGCATCAGGTCTTTGATTTCCTGATGCCTGATTTCAATCCAACCTTCCTTGCGATTGATTATGGTGACCACGCCGGTGCCCGGGTATGGTTTGTTCATCACCACCGGTGGAAAACTTGGCAGCCCGGTAGCCGGCGGGGGCGTGCTTAAGGCGGCCGGGTGTTGTTCACGAGCGGCCGGCGGTTCTTTCTGGCAGGCCGCCAAAGCGATCGCGAGAGTTATCAACAGGAATTGAAGCACCGGTGCCCGTCGTAGTTTATTGAATTGAATATTCAAAATCGTAGAAGTGTTTGCCGCCTTCAATCTTACCCGTCAACTTGCCCTTTATTCCCTTTAACTGATCAGTGCCTGAATCTGGCACGACACTGATGTTGAGATCTTGCGCGCCCCGATTCAAGGTGCCCATGTGTTGAAACAGCAACGTGCCCTTGAGTCCATTAATCGTGCCACTAAATTTTTCGATCGCTACGTAGGTCGCCGAACCGGTCGAGACATCGCCGCCAGTCAACATTTGACCCGTGCTGGTTCCTTCCATCGCCCCGTGCCACTGTTTGGCGACCGTCATGCGGCCCATCGATTTGTCGTCTGACTTATCATCCTGCGGCGTAAGCTTGACGTCGAAAGTTCCGCTGGCGTGTTGCGTCATTGTTTCTTTGCCTTGATTCGACGCGGTCTTTGTAACGCGGATTTGGCGGCCAATGCGTCTCTCGGGCAGCAAACTAAGCGTACCCCACATCATGTTGCCTTTGACCGTGAATTCCCAGACGCCACGATAACGCGGAGTTTCCAGGTTTCCGATTAGAGTGTTCCGGGCGGGATCGAACTTCAGCAGGATGTCACCCATGAATTCCGGTTTCCCGTTGACGATCTTATCCGCGGCAATTTTCACCTTGGTCGCATCCGCCGCATCGACCGAGACGTGGTAAACGACCTGTTCGTCTTTGCAGGCGCCAACCTCGCCGACGCAGATCGATTCACCTGTCCAGTCGCCGACGAGCGAAGAAGCCTGTTGCCACGAACTCACAGCCTGCGCGCTGATCGCGATCCAAAACACAGCGACTGCGCACGAAATCAGATTGGGGATTCTTCGCATCACACTATCGCGAACCAAGATTCGTTAAATAAGTCACCGACTAATTACGCGTACTCGTGTCGCTCATCGGCTGCTTATTGCCTTTCACGTACTTGTCATACCACGCCAGATATCGTTCATAACGATCCTTTACGTAACTGGGTCTCGTGATCCCGTGGAACTCGTTGGGATAGATGACGAGTTGTGTCTCGACACCGAGACTGCGCAGGGCCTGGTACATCTGTTGGCCGCCCTGGACCGGCACGTTGAAGTCGCGCTCGCCGCCGAGAAACAGCGTCGGCGTCTTGATGCGATCGGCGTGCAGGAAGGGGTAGGAAATCTTGATGTAAGTTTCCCAGGCTTTGGGATTCCATGGCGGACCAATTTCGTGATCGTATTGAATGATGTATTGGTCGGTGCCGTAGAAAGCTACGGTGAACGCCGTGCCGGCGCCGCTGGTAGCGCCTTTGAAGCGCGTGTCGGTGGCGATCATGTAGTCAGTCAGAATGCCGCCGTAACTCCAGCCGCCGACGCCCAGACGATTAGGATCGGCGTAGCCTTTGGCGATGACATGATCGACTGCCGCTTGTAGATCCTGGACTTCGTAATTGCCCCAGTCGGCAAAAATTGCCCGCGAGAATTTCTGTCCACGACCCGCGCTGCCGCGATAATTCACGTTGAGAACCGCATAACCATTAGCGGCAAAGAACTGGCGTTCGACGTTGAAAGAATGCTGATCCTGACCGTTCGGTCCGCCGTGAATACGGAGCAAGAGCGGGAGCGCATAGGCGGTCTTAACGGTCGTTGAGTATCCGAAGGGCAGCGTAATCAGCCCGTGAACTTCCGTGCCGTCCTTGCTCTTGAAGCTCACTTCCGCGGTTTCGCCGACCTGAAGTTCATTCATCAGCGCGTCGTTCTGGTGCGTTACCTGGCGCAGGTTCTTGCCTTCCATCGCATAAATCTCAGTCGGCTTGTTGTCGTTGCCGGAAAGCAGAACGGTGTGACCAACGGCCATGGACAGACTGGAAACGACCACGGGTCGATCGAGCAGACGCGTGACCGCATTGTTCTTGATGCTGATGGGATAGACCGACATGTCGTCGGTGACGGAGGCGATCAACGCGTCGCCGGCGAAGCGCAGACCGCCGACTCCGCGATCGAGATCCTCGACAGCTTTTATGCGCGTGGGCCTGGCGCTGCCATCGGCCGGGACCATCACGAGATGCTCCATGTTGTAGGCGCCATATTTCCTCTCGTCGCCTTCGGTGAAGGCCAGCCACTTGCCATCAGGTGACCATTCCGGGCGCGAACGGTTCGCGCGGTCTTCCGGCGTCGTCAAAAGCTTCTCGGTCGCATTCGCTTGCGCGTCAGCTACGTATAACTGCGCCGTGGGATCGCGATCCGGATCGTCGGCATGATTGCTCATGAACGCGATCTGTTTTCCGTCAGGCGACCAGGAGATTGACGATTCATCCCACTTGCTCTTCGTCAGCCGCTCGAGCTTCCTGGTCGCGATGTCGTAGAGATAGACATAAGTGTGGCGACCTGACAGGAGGTAACCCTGCACGTCCTGCTTGTAGCGATAACGGTCGATGACGATTGGCTTCGGCGGCTTGGGCGGAGTGCCGGGGACGGGCGTCGCGCTCGGGTCTGGCGCATCCGGATCTGGGTCGCCAATCAACACGGCGATTCGTTTCGCATCAGGAGACCATTCGTAACCCTGCAACCGGCCTTTGAAATCGGTGAGTTGATAAGCCTCGCCACCTTGCCGATCGAGCAGCCAAATCTGGCTGCCACGCACGCCTGGTTTGCCGGATGATCGGCCCGAGGTGAACGAAAGATATTTTCCGTCGGGACTCCATCGCGGCGTGCCTTCGCTATCGTTGCTGAAGGTAATCTGGCGATCATTTTTGCCGTCGTAACCGACCATCCAGATGTGCGTGCTGCTTTTGTCTTCCTTGGTGTCAATTGTCGAGACGGTGTACGCGATCCACTGGCCGTCGGGCGAAATTTCCGGAGCGCCGACATTGCGAAAGCGAGCCAGGTCATCCAGCTTGAGTGGACGACGCGCAGTCTGGGCGCACACAACCACGGCCGCGACCATCATTAACAGCAGCGCGCGAGAGACTGTTCTTCTATTCATTTGATTCTCCTTCAGTAGAAAGCGAAGTGAGCGGTCCGACTATTTAACATCAGCGATGACAATATTCAATCTGCGCTTTAAATGGAGCCATGCAGCCGGTTCCCAGCGGCGACAGGTTCACCTTTTTGCATTCGTCCTTCATCCAGTCGTCCCGGCCCCCGCTGAAGCGGCCCGGCACGCCTTCGCAGAATCCCTCGACCTTTTGACTGGAGTACAGGCATTTCTCGACGAACGTTTGCGTCACGACCATCGAGCCGATGTCGAGTGCGCGAAACTCCTTCGCCCGCCGCAAACCCTCGTCGATGCAGCCGCGTTGATCCGTCGTGTGTCCAAAGACCCGTCCTTCGGCGGCCTGCTTTTCGGCTTCCCTGGTCATTCTGGCTCCGGCGTTAATCAACCAGACCCCGATCGCAACCGCACAGACGATTCCCACCAAAACGAGAGCCCCGATGATCAATAGAACTTTGCTGGTTGTCGTCATAGCCCGAACAGGTGGGAACGCGCGAGAGTTTACTGCGAATCCGGCTCGCTGACCAGAGGAACCTGCGTGAGTGCTTGAACCTGTGGCGCTTTGCGGCTAACGTACGCGACCAACATGAATCAGAGGCAAAAGCTCAGTCAAAAGTTATGGACAGTCGGAGTGATTTCGTTAGTCATCGCAGCGATTTTCGTTGCGGGTTGTCAGCGGAACCCGGCCGGTAAATCACTGACGATTGCGATCAACTCAGGCGTTGAGGGCGACGCTCTGCGCCAGGCGGCGCAGGACTACGAAAAACAAACCGGCGTCCATATCAACATCGCCGAGTTTCCCTATGCCAATCTGTTTGAGAAGGAATTGATCGATCTGAACTCGCGCACCGGCGCTTACGATCTGATCATGCTCGATGATCCGTGGTTTCCAAAGTTCGCTTCGCTGAATGTGCTCACTGATTTCGGTCCGCTGTTACAGAAGAAGGGTAAAGCCGATCCGGAGAATGATTTCGTGCCGTCGTCGATTGCGCTCTGTCGCCAGCCTTACCAAACCGGCGCGCTCTATGCCTTGCCCTACGTCGGGAATTCACAGTTGTTCTTCTATCGTCAGGATCTCTTTGAGAAGCATCACCTGAAAGAACCCGCCACTTGGGAGGACGTACTGGCGGCGGCGAGAGCAATCAGTGAGCAGGAGACTGCCGGGGCGCCGGGTGGAGGGAGAATCTACGGTTACGTAATGCGCGCCGCGCAGGGGAATGCCGCGGTCGCCGACTTCATGCCGATCTTCTGGGCGTTTGGCGGTGAGATGTTCGATTCATCAGGTCAACCGGCGGTTAATAGTCCCGAAGGGATCGCGGCGCTGAAATTCATGATCGAGTTGGGAAAATATTCGCCGCCCGGCTATGCCAGCTTCAACGCGGACGAAGTCGGCGCGCATCTCTTGCAAGGCACGGCGGCAATGTCGATCAATTGGCCGGCATGGATCAGTTCTTTCAACGATCCGTCGAAATCAAAAGTGATCGACAAGATGCGCTTCTTTCAAATGCCGGGCGCCAGGAATCCCGGCCGTGCCGAGATCGGCAACTGGTTGATTGCGATTCCGCGCGAGGCCAAGTCTCCGGACGCCGCTATGGATTTTCTGCTGTGGGCGACGAGCGCAGAGCAGATGAAACGCTCAGCCGAACGGGGCAATCCGCCGACGCGGCGTTCGGTCTTCACCGATTCGCAATTGCTGACAAAGTTTCCTTCGTATCCCGCGCAGCTAAAGTCGCTCGAGATCTCGCGCCCGCGGCCGCGCACGCCTCTGTGGAACGAAATCGAAAATGCCTTCGGGATCTATTTATCGAAAGCCAACAGCGGCGAGCTGTCCGCTGACGACGCGATGAACCAGGCGAACGCTGAAATCAAGAAAATTGTGGAACGGGCGAAATGATTTGAGTTTTACTGCCTCTCCTTTTTGAGAAGGGATGGGAATGACCGGTGAAACTCGCGAGGAAAAATGTCATTCTAAATGGAGAATCACACTAGTGAGGGAGGGATGGTCGCGGTACTCACGCCCTCACCCCGACCCTCTCCCAAAGGGAGAGGGAGTAAGAGCCGCTGATAAGACCCTGGCGCTGATTTTGGTCGCACCGACTATCGCGGTCTTACTGGCGCTCACCATCTATCCGCTCATCTACTCAGTCAAAATCAGTTTCCAAAGTGAAGCCGGAAATTGGACGCTGCAGAATTTCGCGCGGCTCGTCGCCGATCGATTCTTTCTCAGCGCGCTGGCGCACACGGTGGTCTACGCGACCCTCGCACTGACAATTGAATTCCTGCTGGGGCTCGGACTGGCGCTATTGCTCAACGAACAACTGCGGGCGCGTAATCTGTTTCGGGCTCTGCTGCTGCTGCCGATGATGTTGCCACCAGTCGTTGTCGGCGTCGTGTGGCGATTGATGCTTAATTCAAATTTCGGCGTGGTGAACGGAACGCTGAAGACGATGGGCCTAAAGACCGACGCCTTGACCTGGACGGCGTCGCCCAAACTGGCGATGGCCTCCGTGATTGTCGCGGATGTCTGGCAATGGACGCCGTTCATGTTTCTGATTTTGCTCGCGGGCCTGCAGGCAATTCCGCAGGAGCCTTACGAAGCAGCGTTAATCGATGGCTCCAGCGCCTGGCAGACATTTCGTCATGTAACCTTGCCGCTGCTGAAGCCGGCGATCCTGATCGCACTGCTGCTGCGCACGATGGATTTGCTGCGTGTCTTCGATCAGATCTTCATTCTGACGGAGGGCGGGCCGGGATTCGCGACTGAGACCGTTAGTCTCTACATCTATCGCACGGCATTCCGCTTTTCGAATTTCGGTTACGCGGCGGCGATGTCGTTCGTGCTGCTGGCGATCACTAATGTGATCAGTGTCGGATATATCAAGTTGCTGCGGACCGAGGAAGCGCGTTAGGAAAATCGATGAAACGCCTTTCTAAATATTTGGCGATCTCTCTGGCGTTGTTGGCGACGCTTGCTCCCGTCTACTGGCTGATTACAATTTCGTTTAAGCGCGAGGTCGATCAATTCGCGGTGCCGCCGAAGTGGTTTTGGTTTTCGCCGACGCTGGAACATTACGTCGACGCGTTTGTGACGCGATCCTTTGGCGGCTATCTCCTGAATAGTTTCATCGTGGCGATTTGTTCGACTGCCTGTGCGCTGGTGCTGGGAACGCTGGCGGGATATTCCCTGGCGCGATTCCGTCTGCCGCGCAATCTTGACCAAAAGCTGGCGCTTTGGATTCTGTCCACGCGGATGTTTCCGGCCATCGTTACCGCCGTGCCGCTGTTTCTGATCATGCGGGACTTGCGGTTGGTCAATACGCGGTTGTCTCTGATTATCGTGTACACGGGGTTCAATCTGCCGTTTGTCGTGTGGATGATGCGTGGGTTCTTCGCAGAAATTCCGCGCGACCTGGAAGAGGCTGCAATGGTTGACGGTGACTCGCGGCTGGGCGCCTTGCGGCGCGTGATCCTGCCTTTGGTCACACCCGGCCTGGCGGCGACGGCGGTGTTTTGCTTGATCGTGTCATGGAATGAATTTCTGTTTGCGCTGGTGCTGACCCAAACCGATGAAGCGATGACTTTGCCGGTCGGAATTGCCGGACGAGTCACGCAATACGGAATCAAATGGGGCGTGATGAGTGCCGCCGCCGTCGTCGCGATGATTCCAATTCTCGCGTTCGCGATGAGCGCGCAGCGGTATCTCGTGCGCGGCTTGTCCCTGGGGGCCGTGAAGGGATGAGTGGCACAGACTTCAGTCTGTGATCATCTTAAAGATTCGCGTCAGTCACAGGTGCGATCACAGA
>JBIOZK010000147.1:0-9613 GCA_044870975.1 Pyrinomonadaceae bacterium | reverse complement strand
AATCGCGCTGGATTTCGGGAAGCTGTAAGCGGTCGGTGTCTTTATATTCGAGCAACTCGGCGAGAGTCTTCGTAGTTAAGCCCATGAGGGATCTCCTTCGAGGTGAAGGCGGGAAGCCCGCGTGCCCGCCGTTATTATTCCAAACAGCGGCTGCGGATTATAACCTAAGTTGCTATAATCACTTCAGCTTCACTACGGGGGCGACAGGCTTCGACAGGGGCCGTAACGTCCGTCGCGATGCATGCCGGGCCTCTTTCTTGCAGGGACCGTTATCAAATTGCAGGGAAACACAATTGCCAACTCTAACGAGTTAGCTCTCGCAGCCTAATAAGCTCCGAGCGTCTCTGCCGCAAGTTGCTCAAGCGCGCGGTTTGAGATGTCACTTTAGTTGAGCTGGCCCATCGCTTCGGTCCGTGGCGATGGGTGAGACCAAAGCCGGACTAGCCCGCACCAACGTCTTGCTGATTCACTTAGTTGGAGTTGGGCGAAAGTTGTTCGGTCCGTAAGGCCCGAGCAGAAAGAGAAGCAGCTAAGCATGTAGATTCCTTCGGCGTTGGCTTTTGGATCCGGGTTCGATTCCCGGCGCCTCCACCATAATGCAGATGTCAGTGGTCAGTGGTCAGTGGTCAGTGGTCAGTTAAAGCTTAACGCTGGCGTAGCTGGTTCGTTATAGCTACTCTCATCACAATCAAAACAATCTTAACTGGCTCGTCAGGTGCGAGGTAAGCGCACTGGATCCATTACCATCTTCAACAACCTCAGCACGCCAATCCTGGAACTTATCCAATCGCTTGGCGTGATGTTCGATCAGGCGTATAAAACGACAAAGGAAGTCTTGTTAGGAGGTAGCCATGAATCTCGTCAGACGTAGTTGGCTCGTGGTTTTGATGACCTTGTTCGTGGGCGCAGGCACCGGTTACGCGCAGAATCGCGTGCAACTGGCTCAGGGACGGCGCGCGATTCAGGACAAGGTTAGCTTTGTCGTCGAGGTTGCGCGGGACAAGCGCAACGATCCCCGCACGGCTGAGGCCCCTGACGACCTGCGCATTTCCATTATTTTCGCAGATCGACCTGCGTCCGGCAGGGTCTATCTTGATGGCAAAGCCGTGGGCCGCTTTGATGAAACGCAGCAATTCGCCAGCAACCTGATCGACGTTACTTACGGTCGCCACACGATCACCCTGAGTGTGGCCGCGCCTGCCACGCTCGGCAATATGTATGTTGATATTCGCGGCGGCGTAGCCCATGAAATTCTGGACGACGAACAACCCTTGACCTCGCTCACGCCGGACCTCTCGAAACGGGTAGCAGAACTTGAACGCAAGATGCATGACCTGGAAGCTGAAATGGCTAGTCTGAAGAAGAAGCGAAACCATTAGGCACCAGGCCGGTCGACTCCCGCTCACATCAAGTTGGCAGCGTGAAGATAGCCACGAACACGCCGGCAGAGACAATTTCGCCTCTGTGCTTTTTCGTGGCTATCTGTGTAATCTGAGTAATCTGCGGATGAGCACTTCCCTTCCCATCGGCATCTTCGACAGCGGCGTAGGCGGACTTACCGTCTATCGCGCGCTCCACGAGCATCTGCCGAATGAACGATTCGTCTATCTCGGCGACACGGCGCGCGTGCCTTACGGCACCAAGTCACTGGCGACCGTTGAGAGGTACGCGGTTGAAAATGCCCGCTTCCTGGCGGCGCATGGAATCAAGATGCTGGTCGTGGCGTGTAACACCGCCTCGGCGCTGGCATTGCCGGCCATCCGCCGCGCGCTGGCCACGGATGTTGTGGGCGTGATTGGGCCGGGCGCGAGGGCGGCGGTCGCGACGCGAGCGGGCAAAACGCATGCACAGCAGATTGGCGTCATCGCCACTGAATCAACGGTGCAGAGCGGCGCGTATACAGCGGCGATCAAGAAGGTCGATCCGGCTGCGGAGATCATTGAGCGCGCTTGCCCGCTGTTCGTGCCGCTGGCTGAAGAAGGTTGGGTAGACAACGAAGTCACCCGGAATATCGCAGCCACCTATCTCGCCGACCTCAGAACTAAAGTTGATACTCTCGTGCTTGGCTGCACCCATTATCCGATCTTGCGGGATGTCATTCAGCAAACCGTCGGCGCAGAGGTGCAGCTGATTGATTCCGGCGAAGCCACCGCGTCGGAAGTGAAATCATTGCTGCTAGAGAAGCAGTTGGCGCGGCAGACTCTGCCGACTGGTGCGCTCAATCGCCAACTGTGCGATGATTTGGATCACTTTTACGTGACCGATGCCGCGGAACGATTTGCGCGCGTGGCCGAGCGGTTCCTGGGCGCCAAGCCTTCACGTTTGGAGGCGGTCGAGGTCTGGGGAGAGGATAAACTCAAAACAACTTGATTCAATTCACTCGCACAGATGAGCGCGCTGCGGACGAACTTCGCGCCGTGAAGATCACGCCAAACTTTCTCGCGAACGCGGAAGGGTCGGCGCTGATTGAGATGGGTAACACCCGGGTGATTTGCGCAGCTTCGGTGGAAGACAAATTGCCGCCTCACCTGCGCAATCAACGCACCGAAGGCTGGGTGACCGCAGAATATGGAATGTTGCCGCGCTCGACGCACACACGGACGCAGCGCGAGATGGGGCGCGGCGGACCATCAGGCCGCACGCACGAAATTCAAAGATTGATCGGCCGTTCAATGCGCGCGGTTGTTAATCGCAAGCTGCTCGGCGAGCGAACTATCACGCTCGACTGCGATGTGTTGCAAGCCGATGGTGGCACGCGGACGGCGGCAATCACCGGCGCGTACGTGGCTCTGGCGATTGCCTGTAAGCGCTTAATGCAAGAGAAGAAGATCGCAAAATCGCCAATTACCGGAGAAGTGGCGGCCATCAGCGTGGGCGTGGTTGAAGGCGTGCCGTTGCTTGATTTGAAATATGACGAAGATTCGCGCGCGGAAGTAGACATGAACATTGTCTGCACCGGCGATGGGCGCTTCATCGAAGTCCAGGGCACGGCGGAAGGCCGCCCGTTCACGCGCGAACAGATGGACAATTTGCTGGAGCTCGCCCGAAAAGGGATCGCGGATCTGGTCGTGCAGCAGCGTTATGCGATTCAAGCGGCGCAGAAATAAGACAACAGCGCTTCCTTGCGGCGCATCTGATTACCGAGATTCACAGGAGATTTGAATGTTACGAAAACTCACCAGCTTCTTTGGTTTGTTCTTGTTCGTAATTATCTGGACCGCAGCCCCGCGCAACGCCGCCGCTCAGGCATACAGTTACACCAGCCCCAAGGCTGAATTCTCAGTCGAATTCCCGTCCGCCACCTGGAAAAAAGTCGGCGAGCCGGACGATGTTCACCAGCACACGGAATTTGTCTATGGTGACCGCTGGGACGGTCAGCTCAGAATTCGCAAGGAAACGCTCCCGCAGGGAATGTCGGTTAAGGAGTTCGCGCTGCGCGATCAGGACGAGCGGACCCGTTTTCTGCCCGGCTTTGTGTCGGGCAAAGACGAGCCTTTTAATGGCCGACTCGATGGCGTCACGGTCTCGTATGAATTCACTCAGGCCGGAAAACAGATGGTCGGCCGCAGTTATTATCTCAAGGCAGACGCGCAGACAGTTTATGTTTTGCGCTTCACCGGGTTGCGGAACAAGCTTCTCGCAATTCGGAACCAAACTGATTCGATCGCGCGCAGCCTGCAACTCAAATAGTGGCACAGACTTTAGTCTGTGGTTCCAAAGCATTCGCATTCACAGACTGAAGTCTGTGCCACAATCAGCGTAACTTTTCGACCGTCTCCCGTAATACCTAATTAGTCTCCCCGTCCGAGACACGTTTAGAGGCGGGCTATCGCCCGCCGTCATTCGTCTGGCTCCCCTGTTCCCGAGAATAGGCGGGCAGTAGCCCGCCTCTAAACGATTTCCACCAGCGCTTACCCTTTGAATGGGTCTTCGCGCCTAAATCACAGTTTTTCTCCCCAGCATCGTCCATTCACTATGAGAGGAGCTTGCTATGAAAAGATGTGGCGCATGTGGTCAACCGTTCCAGGATCGATTCAACTTCTGCCCCGTTGACGGCGGGCCTTTGGTTTCAAATCAATCGGCTAAGACAGTCGAATATTGTCCCACGCTTATCAACGACAGTTCCCTGCTTCGGCGACTGTCGCTTCAAGTCAATTTTCTAATCGAGCGCGCAAAACTCGCGTGGCCGAAATTAAGGTCGAACCCGCGCACCTTCCTTCATGAGGAGCTTTTCGCATTGGCCAAGGCTGTGCGGCTTGCTTTCGCGCGCCCGCATTTGCGAACCGGACTGGCCGCGGCAATCACAATCGTCGTGTGCCTCGCCGGCAGTGTCGCCATCCTGGAACGTCGCGGTGTCACGCCAACCGATGCCGAAGACGGAATCGATCCGGCCCAGTTAACAATGGTCGACATTCAAAATCTGCCTAAGACCGACTCGCAGGCCGGCGTAGGCGCTGCCGAGAACGCGAACGGCCGCGTCGGATTTTCCAGAGGACGCGGCGAAGGTTCGGGTCCTACTCCGGCGCGCGCCCAGGGCGGTGGCGGCGGCGGCAACAACTCGCCTTTGACTGCGTCGCAAGGCCGTCTGCCGATACCTTCAGAGATTCCAGCGCCGATAACCACGACCTACGCCCGGCTGCCATCGTTGCCCGACGCCGGCATCAATTTGGATCCGGTGCTTTGGAAAGATCTTCCCTTCCCGAATTATGGTGATCCTCGATCGAAATCGACCGTAGCCTCGAATGGAACCGGTGAAGGCGGCGGTGTTGGAAACGGCAAAGGCACCGGCATCGGCGAAGGCACGGGGCCGGGAGTCGGCCCCGGCAATGATGGAAACACCGGCGGCAACAAGGATGCGCGCGGCTGTTGCGGCGGTAGCGGAGCCAACGGCGACAATCCGGACGGGGACATTACTCGAGTCTTCCGACCAGCCGACGTCACATCGCGCGCCCGCGTTCTTTCGAAGCCGGAACCACAGTACACCGAAGAAGCTCGCAAGGCAGGCATCACCGGCAGGGTCGTGCTCAGCGTCGTATTCGATCGCACCGGACAGGTAACCAACATTCGGGCCGTCCAGACACTCTGCTGTGGCTTGACCGAAAAGGCCATGGGCGCCGCCCGGCAGATTCGCTTTGTGCCGGCCATGCGCAACGGGCAGGTCGTCTCGACCTATATGCAGTTGGAATACAACTTCAACCTGTATTGATCCAATTTGGAGTGCGGCGGCGGAGTTCCGATTCCATCGGGACGGCGACGGCGCTTTGGGAGATTGCTTGCAGGCCGCGTGTGGGTTTCGTTAACTTGCCCTCCCTTACGGTCGGGCTTCTGACACCTCGATCCAAAGCGGCGTCGCCGCTGCGCTCTGCCGCCGCACTCCAAATAATGCCGCAAGCTTTCAATCGTTCGGCGTTCTATCTCCGGAACGGGAACAAGCGTCGAGATTCGGCGTCTCTATTTCCAAAACTAATTCACGCGGCCGGGCGGTCGTGATTGTCTAATCGTGTCGGAGGAACTATGTCTCAGAAGGCCTTTCTCAAATTCTCAATATTGGTGTTGGTGATCGCGGGAGTACTGCTCGCGATTCATTTATTCAAAGGATCCGGTTCAATAGCGTCCGCGCAGCAAGTCGGCACCCAGGGTGCGCTGCAGATAGTCGATCCGGCAGGAAAGCCAAAAGCCGTCTGCCCGTTGAAGCACACCGACGTGAAGGCGCAAATCAGCGGTTTCCTTTCGCGCGTCACTGTCACTCAGGAATTTGAGAATCCATTCAAGGAAAAGATTGAGGCTGTCTATACCTTCCCATTGCCGCAAAACGCGGCGGTTGACGACATGACTATGTTAGTCGGCGATCGGACGGTGCGCGGAAAAATTCTGCGACGTGAAGAAGCGCAGGCCGTCTATGAAGCCGCCAGGAATAATGGGCAAACCGCCAGTCTCCTGAACCAGGAGAGACCAAACATTTTCACGCAATCAGTCGCAAACATTCTTCCGAACGAGCCAATCAAGATCACTATTAGTTATGTCGAGACTCTGAAATACGAGAACGGTTCATACGAATTTGTGTTCCCGATGGTTGTCGGCCCGCGTTACATTCCCGGCAAGTCTACCGGAGCCAAAGGCAAAGGCTTCGCGCCGGACACCGACGAGGTTCCCGACGGTTCAGTAATCACCCCGCGGCCCGCGCCGGCAGGCATGCGCGCCGGACACGACGTTTCACTCGATGTCACCCTCGACGCTGGTGTCCCAATCGACTCGCTGGCGTCGAAGACGCACGACGTCAGCATTGAACGATCCGGCGATCATCAGGCGCATGTCACGCTCAAGGACGAAGCGACGATTCCCAACAAGGATTTCATCCTGAAGTATGACGTAGCCGGCGCCAGGATTTCCGACGCGGTCATGACCCACGCGAATGGCACCGGCGGGTTCTTCACGCTGATTCTGCAACCACCCGAGCGCGTTACCGTCGAAGATGTCACGCCTAAAGAGATCATATTTGTGCTCGATACTTCCGGCTCAATGTCGGGCTTCCCGATCGAGAAAGCCAAAGAATCGATGAAGCTCGCGCTCGATAATCTCTACCCGTATGACACTTTCAATTTGATCACCTTCGCGGGTGACGAACACATCCTCTTTCCCGGCCCGGTCCCGGCCACGAAGGAAAACCTGGCGAAAGCCCAGGCCTTTCTCGAAACACGCGCCGGCGGCGGCGGAACGGAAATGATGAAGGCCATCAAGGCCTCGATGGATCCTTCGGACAAGCAGGATCACGTGCGCATCGTCTGTTTCATGACTGATGGTTATGTCGGCAATGACATGCAGATCATCGACGAAGTGCAGAAACATCCGAACGCGCGCGTGTTCTCATTCGGCATCGGCAGCAGCGTCAATCGCTACCTGCTCGACAATATGGCCAGGTACGGACGCGGCGAAGTCGAGTACGTCGCCTTGAACGATGACGGCTCAGCCGCAGCGCGTCGTTTCCATGAGCGCGTGCGCAACCCGCTCTTGACCGACATCTCGATCGACTGGAACGGCATGGCCGTAACGGATACTTATCCGAAGACAATTCCCGACCTCTTCGGCGCCAAGCCGGTAATCGTGAATGGTCGCTACACGGGCAACGGCAAAGGCACGATTCGCCTGAAAGGCAAAATGTCCGGCCGCGACTTTGTGCGCGAGATTCCCGTCGATTTCTCGAGCCCGCAATCGCACGACGTGCTGGCGACGCTTTGGGCCCGCACGCGCGTTGATGATCTGATGAGTCAGGACCTCAGCGGCGCCCAGCAAGGCACGATGAAAGACGACGTTAAGCAGAACATCATTCAGCTCGGTCTTGATTATCGCCTGATGACGCAATTCACTTCCTTCGTGGCGGTCGAAGAGATGATCGTTACCGACGGCGGTCAGCCGAGAAGAGTGGATGTGCCGGTTGAGGTGCCGGAAGGCGTCAACCGTTACGCAGTCTATGGCGAGGGCAGAGGTGACGCGTCTGGCGGTGGTTTTAGCCGGATGCAGTCGATAACCAGCTTGTCGCGCAATCCCGCCGCGCCACCGTCCGCGAAGCCGATGGTAAACAGGCCGGTAAGCAACGGTGTCATTGGTGGCCTACCGCGAACGGAGAGAGAGGAAGTGGCAGTGACGAAGCCTTTGTCTCCCGCAGAACAAAAGCGCCTGGAATTGCAATCGAAGTTTCATCCATCCGTGCTGGCGGTAATCGATCGCCTCAAGGCGCGTAATCAAACTGCCGGCGCTGATGAGACCAGGTTCATCCGTAACGGTAAGGTTGAGCTTCAAATCTGGTTTGTCGATAAGTCGGACGAGGCGATGACCAGGCTGAAGGAACTCGGCTTCGAAATCGTCCTCGATCCGAAGACGGCGAAGATGGTCATCGGGCGGTTGCCGATCGAGAAACTGTCCGCACTGGCAGAGCTGAAATCGGTGCGTTACGTCGCGCCGCAGATGCAATAGGCGCAGATCGGAATTCAAATGCCCCGGTTCACAAATCCACTGGCGCGCGTCCGCGTCGCTTCGCCCTGCAAGGCGGACTGGGACGAAATGATTGGCACTGACCGCGTGCGCTTCTGCGGTCAGTGCAGTCTGAATGTCTACAATCTGTCGGCAATGACCCGTGATGAGGCTGAGTCGGTGATCGCCGCAAACGAAGGCCGGCTTTGTGTTCGATTTTACCGGCGTCGCGATGGTTCGATTATTACGCAGGACTGTCCGGTTGGTTTGCGGGCGGCGCGAGCCAGGGTTTCGTATGTGGTGAAGGCGATGGCCGCCGCGGTCCTGACTTTCCTGGCGGCCATCGGGCTTCAAAGTGTGATCTCCAGGTTTCATCCGTTCCAACCGCGTATGACGATGGGGGTGATAGCGATGCCGACAACCTCGGAATTGTTAATTGAACAGGGCGATGTGGCAGCGCGGAATCCGAACCAGGATTTTGTCATGGGAAAGATAGTCATTAAGCGACCGCCGGTACACCAGCGCAAGAAATGATCGTTTATTGCTTTTCCGCTCTGCACAAATCGTGATTTCTGAGAATTCGCGTAGAATGATGGAGTGCACCTCAAGCTCACGCCCGGTCTCACGGTCAAAAAATCGCGGATTAATGGTAAGGGCTGCTTCGCCACGCGGCTGTTCCCGGCCCACAAGAAAATCGCTGAATACACCGGCGAACGAATCTCAGACTGGGAAGCCATGAAACGCGCGCGCGGGCGGCGCCACTTGCGCATCTGTGACATCGACGGTAAATGGAGTCTCGACGGCGCCCGCGGCGGCAACGGCACTCACTACATCAACCATTCCTGCAGCCCCAACGCGTTCATGAAGATGCTCTATGGCCACGTGCTCTTCTTTGCGCTGCGCGACATAAACCCCGGCGAAGAAATAACCATCGATTACGAGCAAACCCTCCTGCCTGATTCACGCCGATGTCACTGCGGGTCGAAGAACTGCCGCGGCACAATTAATAAAATCTGAAGCGCAAGTCCGCGCCGACCGGATCGTTCATGTGGACAAGGAGGCCAATTCCACATGAAACGAACCTTGATCCTGGCACTGGCGATTGTTTGCTCAATCCAGTTCGCCGATGCCCAGAAGAAAACCGGCATCGTCAATCCCAACATCGACATGCAGGGCTACCTGAAAGTTGCGTCTGAGGCCGCGAACTACCGTGAATCGCGCCGGCTCACCGAAGATGACTTTATCCGATTGAGTCGCGAGCCGGGGACCATCATTCTCGATGCCCGGAGCCGCGAGAAGTACGATCTGCTGCACATTAAGGGCGCGATCAATCTGAGCTTTCCCGACATTACGGTCGAAAGCCTCAACCGCGTGCTGCCGGACAAAGACGCCCGCATCCTGATCTACTGCAACAATAATTTTGTCGGCGAACAGAAGGCATTTCCGCCCAAGATGATGACGGCTTCGTTGAATCTGAATACCTATATCGCGCTCTACACGTACGGCTACCGCAACGTGTACGAGCTGGGACCACTGCTCGACATCAAGAAATCGAAGCTGGAGTTTGTGCCGGCCCGCTAGCCCTCACTGTCAGAAGCTCGCGCGATGCGCAGTCACGGGCGCGGTCGTGGGGGGGGGGGGGGGG
>JBIOZK010000146.1:0-7488 GCA_044870975.1 Pyrinomonadaceae bacterium | reverse complement strand
GGGGGAGAGAGCGGTCCTAATTCGCGCCCCATGCACCCGGATTGGGCCATTGGCTTACTGCGTCAGTGTCAGAGAGCTGACGTTCCCTTCCACTTCAAGCAGTGGGGACATTGGGCACCGGCCGCTGCTATCAACATCCCGATTGAGCCGATTGAGCTGACTTTGCGTGACGAACGTCCGGTCAGCATGGTGCGCGCCGGCAAGAAGATGTCTGGTCGCGTGCTTCAAGGAACGACTTGGGATGGACTGCCTCACCCAGCCGTTCATGCTTAAAGTTGACCTTTCAAACTATGAAGGCCGCGAACAGGCCTTCGTCAAACATTACCTTCTGGAAAAGTACCTTCCTGATTGGGCCTATAAAGTTGGAGCCAGTTGGGGATCTCTCGCCTACGTTGACGGCTTTGCCGGGCCATGGGGGAGCAAAGATCCAAATTACGCAGACACGTCGTTTGGGATTGCGGTTAACGCGCTTCGCAACTCCCAGATAGGCTTAAGAAGCAAGCAAGTGAATCTGCCTGTTGGATCGATACTGGTTGAAAAGGAGAAAGAACCATTCAAAGAACTCGACACCTTTGCTCAAACCAACAATCAACCAGGCTTCTTGGTCAAAGCCATTCGGGGAAGATTTGCAGACTGCCTTAGCGAAGTAAACGCGGAGATCAGGAAAGTAGGTGTTAAGCCCTTTAAGTTCGTGTTGCTGGATCCAAAGGGCTGGGTTGATATCCCAATGTTAACCCTTCGTCCCTTTCTCACGGGTCGTAGTTGTGAGGTCCTCGTAAACTTGATGACTAGTGACATCATTCGCTTTGTGAACGAGGATACGCGTGCGGAGAGTTATCGTTCTCTGTTTGGGCGCCACGGCGTTCTGGAACTCCTACAGCAAGCAGAAGGAATCGAAAAGGTTGATTTGGCCGTTAAGGAGTACTGTCGAAGTCTCAAGCAACTCTGTCAGTTCCAGCATGTCTCTTCGGCGGCGATACTCGAGCCCGCCAAGCGCGAAATAAAATATTTCCTCGTGTATGCGACCCAATCTCCCGTGGGAATTTCTGTATTTAAGGACGCTGAGATGAAGGCCGCCAAAATCCAGGAACTGGTCCGCGAGGAAAAGGAGCTACAGAAGACCCAACAGAACCCGTTATTCCCAGATCCAGAGCCAATGTCGTCGTTCACCCTTGGGCTGCGCAGACGGTACCTTGATCGCGCGCGCCGCAAGGTGATCGAACAGCTAAGAGATCCGGGCAGGTCACGGTTTTCATACGAAGTTCTTTTCTGCGAAGCAATGGCATTCCCACTTGTCACACCTGATGATCTTCACGAATGGCTGAGAGGCTGGGACCCTTTCGTTGAGATTCACCTGTCCAAGGAAACGCGTCGCAAGCCAACGTTGGGCAAGGCAGATTATATCGTCGTTAAGAATCGAGACGAGCTGGAAGACACTCTTAGTAAAAGGAGGTCCTAGGATGACACTCGACGAAGTGAAAAGGCAATTGACTTCGGCTGCATATCGTGTGGTTAAGGAAGAACGGCTTCCTAAGACTGAAACATGGTTGGGTCAGGCCTTCGATTTGTGCGATTCTCCATAGCAGCGGCTTGGCTTGGACGGCAGGAGTCGCAAAACATCACAAGCCTTGAGCGTGGTTTAAGCCAATCAAAGACCCAAGACCGGGGGGACTCACTTGAAGACCAAGGGTTTCATTCCCTCATCATTGCTCGCGTTTGGATTCTTGGTTTGCGTTATATTGGGCTGTGCCAGCTCGCAAAGGACTGAACCTACAGTCAACGATTCAATTTCGGGAGACAGCCTCCCGGTTTCAGCCTCTGCCTACGAGCTTGTCGAGCCATGGGCAACGCAGAAAATACAAACGGTAGCATTGACAGACAAATTCTCGCGCAGGACTTTCAAAGATCCCGCACACTCAGACGTTTGGCATGAACTGATCATTGGCACTGGGGTCAATTCCGAAAAGATCTACGCATACTTCAACTATGTCCCGTTAAAGGATATTCGTTTTGCAGAGCGAGATACTTCGGAACTACGGTGGGGACTGTTGTTCGGCAAATATGCCATTTTGGCAGGTATCCCACCGGGCAAACTTAAAGGCGATATCGAGCTGGTGAAGCAATGCCGGGACTTTGCACCTGGCTTTTACATGGGGCTGAATTCGTCAGTTCAGTCAGAAGGCGTGGACATCAAAGGCATTCATCTGGCGGTTAAGCCATATCGAAGAAACACGGCCGTCATAATTGGTTTGACCAGCGATAAATGGAATGAGATTCGACGCGCAATCATGCGGAATGAAAAGCACGAACTCTACTCTCTGTTTCCAGAACCTTGGCACTATTAATGGCGGAGAACAAACACCTGCCGGGGAGGGGAACGATGGCTGGGGGCAGGCCTGCGTTCACTCCACTTCCGCGCAAAGTTCTAGACCAGCCGTTTTACGGTTGGGGTTTCGTCGCCTCTTCATCAATTAGAGCTAAAGCTGATTCGGAAGCACGCTAGTGCTTCGCACCCTCACCCCAACCTCTCCCAGAGGCAGAGGGTAAAAATAACGGCCCGTCGGGCCTCGGATTCCCTTTATTGAAAACGTTACCCCGACCTGACGGTCGGGGCTATCACATCTCGGCGCTTCGCGCCTCACTAACGAAAAGCAGGTGTCGACACTTGATACCCAACACTCGATACCTAACACCGAACCCTACACCATCGCTCAACCCGCTTTCTTTTATTTGCCTTCCTCCCCGCGCTGATGAAAGAATGCGCGCCTTCATCATTTCCAATCCGACTGACGAGAGGGTGAGCATGAAGACCTTCGGAAGAAAGCTGATTCAGACGCGGTTCAGGTGGGTGATTCTGTTCGTGCTCTCGACCAGTTTCAGTGCGTCAAGACTCGACGTCGCCGCGCTGGCTGAGGCCCGCTTAATTGGCGACTACGATCTTTACGTCATGCTCGGTGCGGCGCCGAACGGGGGCTTTGAAGCGCGCCGGCGCATGGGCTTCGCTCACTTTGACGGTCCGTCTGCAAATGGCGCCTGGTTCAAGCGTCGCAGCGGCGCTCCGCTTTTTTCGATCACGAGGGTGACGGTCACGGGTGACAACATCACGATGTCACTTGAGAACGGCAGCGAAATCCGAGGCATCCTGAAAGGGGACAACTTCGAAGGCCGAACCTATCGCGACGGCAAGCCCATCGATCGTATCTGGCTCGTCAAACGAACAGAGCCAATTGCGTGGGAGTCGAACTATGCGCTCTGGCCGGGCGACAACTCGCGCCCTACGTTTCAAGTCTCGGTAGATCCAGCAGTGCCTATGACCGCACGCGACGGCACGTTGCTGATGAATTACGTGGCGCGGCCGGTCGGGGCCGGGCCGTTCGGCGTCGTGCTCGAACGCACACCATACTTGCGTTTCGACAAAGCCAACGGTGAGTTCTGGGCGTCACGCGGTTTCATCTTTGTGAAGCAGGACCAGCGTGGCCGCGGAGGATCAGGCGGGACTCTAGACGTAAACGCGATGCAGGAACAGGACGGTTACGACGCGGTCGAATGGGCCGCGAAATTACCCGGCAGCAACGGCAAGGTGGGAGTGATTGGCGGATCGAATCCGGGACTCAACGCCTGGTACGCCGCCATCGCGGCGCCGCCTCATCTGGCTACGATCGCGCCGACCGTGGCGACCGCGGATCCTTTGCGCATCCTGCCGTACATCGACATGGTCTTCTCGCCGACCGTCGTGCCGTGGCTTTGCCTGACGCAGGTAAAGGACAAGATGTCGGACATCAGCAATGTGAAAGACTCCGAGGCGTTTGCGCACCTGCCCGTCATCACGGCGTCAGAATCGGCCGGCTGCGGACGGCCCCAGTATTGGAACGATTGGTTCGATCACCAGAAGGACGACGCTTACTGGCGCGCGCTGAGCATTGAACGGCATCTCGACCGGGTCAAAGTGCCGGTGCTCGGCATCGCGGGCTGGCACGACGATGCGCGAGGAACGATCCGGAACTACGAGATCATGAGTAAGCTGCCGGGCGCGCCGCCGTATCACGTGGTGATGGACGCCAGCGCGCACAAAGGCATCGACTATGTGAACGGCTACTTTGGGCCGCAGGCCCGAATCGATCGCCGCGAGCTGCAACTCCGTTGGATGGACCACTACTTGAAGGGCATCGACAACGGCGTCGATAAGGAACCCGCTCTCGACATCTTCGTCATCGGCGACAACACCTGGCGGAAAGAAACTGAATGGCCGCTCGCGCGAACGGTATGGACGCGCCTTTATCTGCGCCAGAATGGCAAACTCGAAATGACAGCTCCGGGTAATGAAACGGCGGATGAGTACCGATACGACCCCGGCAATCCCACTCCATTCCTAGTGAACTCGCGCGAACTCGAGTTGAGCCTCAACGAAGACTATCGAACGGTGGATGCCGAGCGGAAGGATCTCGTGACGTGCACGACGGCGCCGCTCGCTAAGGACACGGAGATCACCGGTTCAATGACCGCGACGCTCTGGGCGAGCACTTCGGGGAAGGACACGGACTGGAATGTCATGCTGCAGCACGTCTATCCGGACGGGCGGGCCGAGCGCATTCAGGACGGCGTCATGAGGGCGCGTTTCCGTGAAGGCTTTGACCGGCCGTCGCTCCTCAAGCCAGGCCGCGCCTACAAGTACGACATCGATCTATGGTTCACGTCACGGGTGATTCCCGCAGGCCATCGTCTGCGCGTCGTCGTCGCCTCCGCGGCGTTCCCGAAATATGATCGTAATCTGAACACCGGTGGGGATAACGAGCGGGACACACGCTACATCGCGGTCCGGCAGCGGATTCTGCACGACCGGGCGCATCCGTCGTTCGTGCGCCTGCCGATCATTCCTCGTTGAGCCGGAATCTGAGAACGCGAAGATCGCAGGCCTGGCACTGATCATTCTGGCAACCCCTCCAATCCAGGTTCCATCTTAGCGGCAACGCAAGAATTACGAGCGGGCTCGTTCTGAAGGCGGGTCTTTCTGTAGTTAGTTCATTTCCTTTCGCAAGCGTTGCCCATTCCGGCAAGAGGTTGAGATGAGAAAACTAATCCCGTTAACCGCGAGTTTGCTTTGCCTCTCCCTGCTGATTTGCAGTGTCTTAACTCCAAAGGGACACGGCCAGCAATTGACACCGCCAACTGTCGATCCCTTTCAAAGCAGTGCTGCGAACCTGATTATTCCTCAGGCTCGATCGTACGCCATTCGCGGTCAGGCGCAGGCGATTCAGATCAGTGACGTCTCTGCCGACGTGCGGATTGTGCAACAGGTCGCAACCACGACCCTGGAAATCGGGCTGGCGAATCCGAGCAACAGACAGCAGGAAGCTGAGATGCTGGTGCCCGTGCCCGACGGCGCCGTGGTGCGCTCGTTCACCTTCGCCGGATCGGCCAGCGAGCAAACCGCGAAGCTGCTACCAAAGGCTGAGGCGCGCGGCATCTATCGCGCGATCGTGAACAAGCTCAAAGATCCCGCCCTCTTGGAGTTCGCCGGTTACAACCTGGTGCGCTCGAGCGTGTTTCCGGTTCCGCCGCAAGGCAAGCAACGGGTGCGCCTGGTTTACGAACACGTGCTCGCGGCTGATGCTAACCGGATTGACTATGTTTTGCCGCGCAGCGAATCGTTCGAAGCGACCGCCACCCCATGGAAGATTACGGTGCAGGTTAAGTCCAAAACGCCCCTGGCCACGGTCTATTCACCAAGTCATCAAATTGCCATTGAACGTTCAACTCCGGAACAAGCATCGGTGCGGGTCGAAGGCGGCACGAAGCTCGAGCCGGGCCCTTTTCGTCTTTCGTATCTGACGGAAGGCAACGGTCTCACGGGATCGCTAATGGCCTATCCGGACGCGCGGGTCGGCGGCGGTTACTTCCTCCTGCTGGCAGGAGTTCCTCCGGGTGCGCAAGCGACCCGCGCCGCCATCAAGCGCGAAGTGACGCTGGTGCTCGATCGTTCCGGCAGTATGGCGGGAGAGAAGATCGAACAGGCCCGGGCGGCGGCGCTGCAAGTGGTCGAAGGACTGAACGAAGGTGAGGCCTTCAATATCATCGACTACTCGGATTCGGTTGCGAAATTCGCCGAACGACCGGCAATCAAAAACAATGAAAGCATTCACCGGGCGCGCGCCTACATCAAGCAACTCCAATCCAATGGGGGCACCAACATTCACGATGCTCTGGTTGAAGCGTTGCGCCAACCGCCCACGCCCGGCATGCTGCCACTGATTATTTTTCTCACCGACGGTCTACCTACGGTGGGCCAGACGCGCGAGTCGGCGATTCGCAGCGCGGTGGCCGCGACCAATACGCACCAACGGCGCATCTTTAGTTTTGGTGTCGGCTTTGACGTTAACGCGCCGTTACTGACTTCGATCGCCAACGACACTCGGGCCGCCGCGACCTTTGTCTTTCCCCGCGAAAACGTCGAAGCCAAAGTCTCCCAGGTATTCCGGCGTCTGTCGGGACCGGTGCTCGCCGATCCGCAACTGGTCACGCTCGACCGCAGTGGCGGCGTCACCACGCAGGCGGTGCGCGAGTTGATGCCGGCTCAACTTAATGACGTGTTTGAAGGTGACCAGATTGTCCTGCTGGGACAGTATCGGAATGAGGATCCGCTCAATTTTCGCATTAGCGGGAATTATCTCGGCCAGCCGCGGGCGTTTGATCTCAAGTTTGATCTGAGTGGTGCGACTACCCGAAATGCATTTGTGCCGCGTCTGTGGGCCAGTCGAAAGATTGCCAAACTGATCGAAGCTATCACCAGAGCAGGCGCGGACAGTGCGGCCAACAGAGATCCAAGGTCGATGCCGGTCGTCCCGGCCAACTCCGTAACGGGCGATCCGAAAATGAAAGAGCTGGTGGACGAAATAATCCGGCTCTCGACTGAGTACGGCATCCTGACCGAATACACTTCGTTTTTGGCGACCGAGGGCACTGACCTTTCCGCCACCGAGACAGTCAGGGTGAGAGCCATCCAGGCACTATCTGACAACGCGCAGCAGACCCGCACGGGCATGGGTGGTGTGACTCAGGCCATGAACAGCACCGCCCAGCTGGCTCAATCAGGCGCCAATCGCTCAAACAATTTCATGAACCAGAACATGCAGCGGGTCGAGATTACCAATGTGCAGCAGATCACCGATCGCACATTCTTCCGGCGCAACAATCGTTGGGTTGATGCGAGCGCGCTGTCACGCGAGAAGGAAGTTAAGCCGGATCGCACCATCGAATTCGGCACCGATGAATTCTATCAACTGGTGGATCGGCTGGTTGCCGAAGGACGCCAGGGCATCCTGGCGTTGTCGGGTGAGATGCTGCTGTTGATTGATGGCAAGACGGTGCTGGTCAAAGCGCCAGCGAAGTAAGGAATCTGATAGCTATTGGCAGTAGCCCGACCGGGGGGCAAAAACATGTCCGCCCTTCGGGTCTTACTTGCTTCAGTTCAATTGCCACTAGCTTTAGCTA
>JBIOZK010000145.1:0-3177 GCA_044870975.1 Pyrinomonadaceae bacterium | reverse complement strand
ATTGCCGGATAGCCTGGAATCGCCGGCAGGAGAATGTTATGGAAAAGTTTTTCGCCGCGGTTCGAAATATGTTCAATGTGCCGGACTTGCGCCGGCGCATTTTCTTTACTCTCGGTTTATTAGCTGTCTACCGGCTTGGCGCGCACATCGGCGCTCCGGGAATCAATAAGCCGCGTTTGGATGAGGTCTGGCGTGAAGTTGCCGGAACTCTCCTCGGCGTACTCGATCTTTTCTCCGGCGGAAACTTCCGCACCATCTCGATCTTCGCTTTAGGCGTCACCCCATACATCACCGCGTCCATTATTCTCCAGCTCATGACCGTTGTTTCCCCGCAACTCAAAAAGTTGCAGGAAGAAGGCGAGATGGGCCGGCAGAAGATCAACCAGTGGACGCGCTATCTGACGGTTGCGCTGGCCGCGATTCAGACCAGCTTCGTGGCCCACTGGCTTCAGGTTAACGGGGTTGGCGCCCCGACCTGGGGTTTTCTGTTCAGCACTGTTCTGACGCTGACTACCGGCACGATGTTCGTGATGTGGCTCGGTGAGCAGATCACTGAGCGCGGTATCGGCAACGGCATTTCACTGCTGATCTTTGCAGGTATCGTGATTGGTTTGCCGCGGGGTGTGCAGCAGGTCTCGGAGCGTCTCACCAGCGGCGATACAATGGCGATCCTCGGCGTGTTCGCGATGGTGGTAGCGCTGATACTGATCATCGCTTTTATCGTCTTCGTCGAAGCGGCGCGAAGAAAGATTCCTGTCAGCTACGCCAAGCGACATGTGGGCCGTCAGATTGTTAGCGGCCAGCAGACGACGATGCCGCTTAAGATAAACATGGGCGGCGTGATCCCAGTCATCTTTGCATCGTCGGTTTTATCAATGCCGCAGAGTGTTTTTGCAGCGTTTCCACCTGGTCAAACTAATCCGAATCCGGTCTGGGCAAAGATCTACGGTTTCTTTGCACTCTTTCATCCAGGCGACCCGTACTACGAATTGATCTTTCTATCGTTGATTCTCTTTTTCACATTCTTCTACGTTTCGATCGTTTTCAACGTCGAAGAAGTGGCCGACAATCTTCGTAAGCATGGCGGCTTCATGCCGGGCATTCGTCCCGGCCGGGCCACTGCTGAATATCTCAATACGATCCTGACTCGCTTAACAACTGTCGGTGCGGTCTATCTCGCGCTGGTCGCGTTCGTGCCGCAGTTTATGTTGAGTGGATTCAAACTCGCGCGCCTGCCACTCATAGGCAACACGCTCGACGCGTTTGTCAGCACTACGCCAGGGCTTTCGTGGATCCCGACCGGCATGGGCTACAACTTCTATTTCGGTGGTACGTCACTGCTGATTCTGGTAGGTGTGGCGATGGATACTGTGGCGCAGATTGAGGCTCAACTCGTCATGCGCAACTACGAGGGATTTCTCGGCGGCGGTGGCCGTCTGCGCGGACGCCGAGCCTGATCCGTATGGCGAAAATCATTGTACTCATGGGTGCGCCTGGTGCCGGAAAAGGCACGCAGGCGCGCTTGCTTCAAGAGCGTCTGAATTTACCCCAGATCTCTACGGGGGATATCTTTCGCTCCTTGAAGACTGCCTCCTCTCTTCTCGCGCAGGAAGTCAGAGAGATCATGGAGCGAGGACAGCTCGTTCCCGACGATTTGACAATTCAACTCGTCAAAGAGCGCACTTCGCAGGACGATGCGCGAAACGGCTACATTCTCGATGGCTTTCCGCGAACGCCGGCGCAGGCTGCGAGTCTCGAGAAGCTGGCAGCAGAGCAGGGCAACAGCATTATCCCGATCCTGATCGATGTGCCGCTGGATTTTCTCGAGAAGCGAATGACGGGACGGCGGAACTGCCCTGTCTGTGGCGAGATTTACAACGTCTATTTCAAGCCGGCACGGGTCGATAATGTTTGTGACTTTCACCCGGAAGCGCAGCTCGTGCAGCGGGCTGACGACAACGTGGAAACCGTCAAGGCAAGGCTCGCGACTTACGAAGCGCAAACTCGGCCGCTGATCGACTACTACAAATCAGCCGGTGCGCTTCGGATCGTTGATGGCACTCGCAACCCCGAGGCAATCTATGAAGACGTGAAATCCGCGTCATCTGTGGCTAAAATAAACGCGCAATGATTATCGGTAAGTCAAAACGAGAACTCGACAAGATGCGCGCCGCAGGGCGGTTAGTCGGCCAGGTGCGCGAGCACCTCCGCCGCCTGGTGAAGCCTGGCATTACGACGATGGATCTCGATCGCGAAGCCGAGAAGATGATTCGCGATGCAGGCGCGCTGCCGACCTTCAAGGGGTATAACGGTTTTCCATATTCGATTTGTGCCTCGGTCAACGAGCAAATCGTTCACGGTTTTCCTTCGCAGTATGTCCTTCAGGAAGGCGACATTTTTTCCATCGACTGTGGCGTCACGCTCGAAGGTTTTGTCGGTGACACTGCCACAACGGTTCCGGTCGGAAATGTCGACGAGGAAAAGCTGCGACTGATTCGGGTCACGGAAGAGTGTCTCGAGCGGGCGATCAAGCAATGCTATGCCGGCAGGCATCTGGGCGATATTGGTTGGGCAGTTCAGGAGCATGCGGAAGGCAATGGCTATTCGGTAGTTCGCGACTACGTGGGGCACGGTATTGGTCGCAAGATGCACGAGGATCCGCAGATTCCGAACTATGGGCGGCCTGGGCTCGGGCCGAAGATCAAGAATGGGTACGTTTTTGCCATCGAACCAATGGTGAATCAGGGTTCCCACTTCACCAAAGTCCTGTCTGACGGCTGGACAGTGGTCACGATGGACGGCAAGCCAAGTGCTCACGTCGAGCACACGATCGCAATAACTGAAGATGGTCCCGAGGTGCTGACCCTCGCTTCCACCGCTGCGCCTCTGGAGCCAGCGATAGTTTAGGGGGCGGATTTACGCGGATGAACGCTGATAAGAATAAATCCGCGTTTATCCGCGTCAATCCGCGGCTAAGACCAATGGCCACCGCGCCTTGGCAAAGGAAATGCCGCGTGCTATTATTCGCAGTTTGTCGGCAGCGTCAAAATTCCATTCTGAGAGGATATGGCGAAGGAAGAAGCGATAGAAGTCATGGCAAAGGTGCTGGAAACTTTGCCTAACGCTATGTTTCGGGTCGAGTTGGAAGACAGCCAGCATCAGGTGCTTGCGCACATA